>NZ_AMRI01000016.1 GCF_000299915.1 Gallaecimonas xiamenensis 3-C-1 | reverse complement strand
TTATCCCCGTGGGCACGGGGAACGCCCCATTTCGGCGCCCTGCTCTATCCGCATCAGCGGTTTATCCCCGTGGGCACGGGGAACGCTGAGCATTACAACCAGGCCGCAGAAGTGCGGCCGGTTTATCCCCGTGGGCACGGGGAACGCTCTTAATGGATAGTATTGTTTTTTAAAGCCTTTTTCAGCCTTAAAAAATCCACCAGGGTTTTATCACAAAATCCATTTTGTTAAAGAGCACTAACTCATTGATTTTCAATGGGTAAGAAAGAGACCAGCCGTAAGCCATCCAAATCTACCGGCTCGCGGCGGTTTTTCCCGAGGGTTTGAAACTCAAAACCCGACTCGCTGTTGGTGGCCCAGGCCATCACTGCATTCCCTTCTTCCAATAACTGGCGGGTTTGATGCCAGATCATTTCCCTTACCCGCTTGGAGACATCCCCTACATAGACACCGGCCCGCACCTCCAACAGCCAGATGGCCAAGCGGCCCCTTAGCCTTGGCGGCGCGTTTTCGGTCACCACCACTAGCATGCTCATGTTATTGGCTCCGGTGGCCGGCATCGCCCAACGGCTTGGGTTCGGGAATGGCGATAGGCTGGGCATCGGCCGGGGGCGGCGGCGGGCTTATTTCCCCGGCGGCCAGCACCTCTTCGATTAAAGGGATGAGCTTACCCAGCACATTGTCGCTTCTGAAAATGTCACGGCAGGCCAGCCGCACTTCTTTGTCCGGCTCGCTGGGGTGCTTGCTGGCAATGGCAAAGGCGCGGGGCACTACGGTGTCAAATTTGATGATGTCGGCAATGTCATACACAAAAGACAGCGGCTTGCCGGTATGGATAAAGCCGATGGCCGGGGCGTATCCTGCCGCCAGCACCGCCGCCTCGGTAATGCCGTAAAGGCAAGCGGTAGCGGCGCTGATGCACTGATTAACCTTGTCGCCCCGGGCCCAGTCTTTTGGGTCATAGCGCCGCCCCTGCCACTTAACACCGTATTGCTGGGCTAGCAGCTTATAAGTAGCGCGCACCCTGGCCCCTTCAATGCCGCGCAACTGTTCGACAGAGCGGCGGCTGGGGGCCGGCTCGCCAAAGCGCAGCTCGAACATCTTACGCACCACCTTGAGGCGTAGCTCTTCATCCAAAGCCAATTTGGCTTGGTATAAGAGCTTGTCAGAGCGGGCGCCGCCCGGCTGGCCGCTGGCATAGAGCCGCACCCCAGCCTCCCCCACCCACACCAGTAGCGTACCCACCGTCGCCGCCAGTTTGGCAGCCGCATGGGAGACCCGGGTGCCGGGCTCGAGCATGATGCAGGCAACAGAGCCCACCGGGATATGGGTTCTAACGCCGTTTTTGTCTACCAGTACAAAGGCGCCATCGATCACGTCGATTTGCCCGTACTGCAAAAAGATCATCGAGACCCGGTCTTTAAGCGGGATCGGGCTTAAGGGGATAAAGGCCATGGCGGTGTCCTTACATTGATGCTGTTTTTACCAACATCAAACCGCAGCCAAAACCTTTGGCTGGCCCAATGCCTTTAATGAGCATCTCTAGGAAACGCTCCGGCTCGTTAACAACCAGTTCGCCTTGCATATCTACCGAACGGAACTGGGCCTTGGGGCCTTTGGGAGCAATGGAATGGGCCTGATAGGCCTGCCACTGAAAACTGGCGACTTCGCAGGCCTGTTCGCTCATTTCATCTTCAACGAGGTGCGTGGCAATACTGGCGATACCCTCACGACTCGGGTTTTGACATAGCCATTGCTGCAAACGCCTGGACACCGCTTCCTGGGTAGCGAGTTCCAGTAATTTGGCGGTAGCCAGTTGCTCGCTTACGGCAAAATAGCGGCTATTATGCAGATAGGTTTGCAGCCAGTCTTGTAGCCGCGCTTGCAGCTTGGGCTGACTTAACTGCAAGCGAAGCTCAGCTTTACGTTCAGCAGGCACTTCACCGAGAGCGCTGACGATGCGCTGAGAAAAGGCAACCTGTTCGTCCATCACCAAATCATGGCGTTTGCCGTTTTTGGTCACAACCGGGTTGGCTCTGAGGCGAAAATTCAAACGCTTGCCGGCGGTTAACTCCGGTGAAAAGGCTTTGCTCTCTACTCTAAAAAGCGGTGAATCTGCCGCTGGCTTTGTTTTTGATAAAACATAAAAGAGTGGCTGAGCACGCACCGCACTGCGATCAGGCAACTGCTCTTGCGCAAACTCGGCTCGGTATAGAAAGTCGCGTTTTTTCTGGGCAAACAGATCCCAAAGCAGTTGGTGGTAACCGTAGGTATTGGCCTCTAACACTTTGGTCAGTTGAGTATTTTCGGCAATATCCGGCTTGAAGGTCACTCGGGAGAGATACATCAGCCCACCTCCATGGTCGACAGGTGATAGAGATGACGAGGGGCAAATTGCCAGCGCTGGCGTGACAGCAGTTTGTCATGCACAACGATTTGCAGTGTTTGCTGGTGCTGGGCGGGGTCATCGCAAAAGTCGCTGAGTTCGCCTTCCCAGTAATGCTCGGTTAAGCCGTCTGCTGGCGCAAACGCCGTGACGACCGGCTTAAAAGCGGCAAAGGCTCCACTAAAATTGTCTGCCGCAACACATTGCGGTTCCATCGGCGCCGCCAGTGGGCAGGCTTTACGCCCCAAATAAGGGACAAACACAGGGTTATTCAAGGCATTAGCCAAGGCGTCCAGTGAAAATGGCGCGTCGCTAGCAGGCTTTAGCGCCACCCAAGCTTCGGCATCGGTGCGATACTCCCTGGCCGATAACACCGTACCTAGCCGCTCTTTACCCAAGATGAGTTCATCGCGGCGGGTGCGATAGCGAAACTTGCCGACACTGTCGGGAGCCTGCACCGTGTGATAGTCCCGAAGGAGTTGCCCAGGCTGCACAGCGGTGGCCATTTGGTAACCACGGTTTAGCGCCTGGTGCTGCGCCTCCTGCTCACGCTTGATACCGAGCGCCGCAGCCACTAACCCCATCACAGCCGCCTTGGTAGGGCCCGGATGGCTGTGGCGCGATTCGCCAATGGCGATATCCCCCCAACTGGCCATGGGGCCGTAAAGCCGAAAGACGAGATAGTCCATGTTCGCCTCCGTTAATGGTTAGCGCTGGCCACAAAATCCAGTAAGGCCGCAAAGGTGCCCTGCTCGGCATTAACATTCAGCTCATAGCGCGCCGTGGCACACTGGCCATAGGCTTTGTCGAACTTGGTGTACTGGTTTTGCAGTTGCTCAATGGCCTGCGCCAGGTAGTCGGTCTCCTGCCAGCCTTTGGGTTCAACCGGTTTTAGGAAAGCGGCGGAGAGTGAACGAGGTTGCTGCTCGCCCATTTCGGCAAGCACATAGCTGGCATAGCCTTGCTGGGCAAAGCTGTTTTGTTTACCCGAAGGTGCCACTTTGACGGCAGCTTCAATGAGTGCAGCTATGGCCTTATCAGCCAAGGCCACATCGCCACCCAGGTTATCGATAAGCTGTTCGCGGTTAATGCACAGATAGCTATAGAAAAGACCTGCGGCAAAGCCTGTTTCGCCAATGTGCGACGAACCGCTGTCCTCCTGGCCATCGTTGAGATCGTCAACGGCAGTGAAGTAGTCGTCTTCAATCACTACCGGATGTACGCTCAGCGCATGAGCGACCTGGCAGGCAGCCTCGATGTTGTAGGCCGGTTTGGAAGCCAGCATTCGGCCAAATAGCGCCACATCGGCAGCGCTGGTGTTATGACGCAGCAGCTCTAACTCTTCGTCTTCGGGCGATCTTTGTGCATCAATGAGGGTCGCCACCAATGCATCAATGGCGGCTTGTTCGTCACCACTAATGTGCACTAGCTGCTCAATTTCCAGCTCCAATAGCGGTTTATCTTTGCTGGCCTTTTTGCTTTTACCAAATACACCGGCAATGGCCTGGGCCCACTCATTGGCTTGCTTTTCCTTGATACCGGCTGCAACCAGTTTGTCGTAAACGCCGCGGCCCAGCATTTTGGTGCGCACCCCCACATGGCCTGCCAGCGCTTGCTGGAAAAGCTCAGAAGTGCGCCAGTGGCGCTTAAGGCTTTGTGAGGATACTCGTAGGCGCTCAACGCCGCCCATTCTGGCGGTTTTTGGCCTGCCTTGATCGTCACGGTTGAGGTTGGCAGGCGGGTAGCTGGTTAAAAGGTGCAGTTGAAGAAAACGGCTCATGGTTTTGTCCTTAATAAAATGAGGTTGTTGGTTATCAGGCGGCGTAGTAATCCCGCGCCCATTTAACAGCCAGGCGGTTAACCGGGTTACGCTCGGGGCCTTGGGTAAACTCTTGGTACCACTGCAAAATATCGGCGGTCAGTGACAGCACATTCACCTGCCCTTTCAGGAGCCGTATGGCCCTTAACAAACGGCGGTAGAACTCTTCTGGGGTGCGGCTTTTTAACAGTTGTTTAAAGCGCATATCGCTCATCAGTGGGCGCTCCTCCTTGCCTTTGAGCTGCTTGGCAAAACTGCTGGTTTGCTCATCGTGTTGCACCCAGGCCAAGGCCGAGGCCACCAGGGCGCTGGCCATTAAGTGCCGCTCATGGCGCCAGCTTTCCGGCAGACGCGCTAAAAAAGCGGCGAAGGCTTCGCTGAGCAGTACATCCTCAGGGCGGTCGATGCGCCTTAGTTGGGCACGCATCCCGCGCTGCCCGTCTAGTGCGCTATGCCAGTGGCGAAGCGCCGCCGGGCTGGCGCCGTGCAGGTTGTGTTCGGTCATCAAGCGGTCTCCTTCAATGGGCGTTTAGCCGGCTTTATTTGTTTAATCTGTTTGCTGGAATGAAAGTTTTTAAAAAGCGCAGCCCTAGCGGCCATTACTCTTTTAAGATCCATCGCTTCGGGGGTGGCATTGAGCGCGCTCTGATCAAATTGCGTTTCCAGCGCCCTTTTAAGGGTGTGGAACCAGCCTTCATAAAGTGCTTGCGGGGGTGATGTGTCATTTTGGCTATGCCTGGCAAGGGCAGCCAAAGCCTTATAAAAATCACCAGTAGTGGCCTGATAAAACGCAGCATCGATAAAAGTAATATCCCCGCCCACATCTTTGGGGCGCCGATACCAGGCTTGCTTGATGTGCTGGCGCAGTAACTGGGCACTTTCACGGGCACAATTAACCAAAACCTGCGCCCATTGCTGTACTAACTCTGCCTGGGAGGCGCCAAGCTGCATCACCGGCAAGGTGTGTTCATACCAGCAGCGGGCTTTCATGTTGTCCATGTCGTAGCCAAAGCACCACAGCTGCAACGGTTGGGCGGCATCCAGCAAGGCGCTTTTGGTCGCCTGAAAATCGCGAACCACCTTGGCGGCCTGGTCGCCGTTCTCGTCATCCCTGAGTACCAATCCCAACCAATGGCGATAATTCAGCCCCCCTTTTTGCCCCTTGAGTGACAGCGGTAGTTGCTCTTTTTTCGGGTCAATACGATACGGGGTTAACGGGTGCAGCCAGGCACCGTCATAGTTGGTGCCGTAGTTGCGGGTAATGAAGTGGCTGACGCTGCTTTCGGTTTCACCACCGCAGAGGCTGCATTGGCAAAAACCAGGTTGCTTCTCTAAGCGAATGCGCCGTGGCATGCCCCAGTACATTTGCAGTGGCGCTACCTCTTCAGGAAAGGTGGCTTGGCCGGTTTTATCCGATACACGTGTTGGCGCCAGCCACGAGAAAATGTCGGCACTCAGCACAGTATTGGCGCTTTGCAGCCCGTTGCTGCTGTCGAGCACATTGAGCCACAGCTTTTGCCACAAGGTGCTAGCACCAGCAGGTTTTAACAGCGTGGTTAGCGGGCCACCGCCGCGCAGTCCAACCCGATGGCCAACGCCTCCTGAAGGCGCATTAGTTTGCAAGGTAAACAGCGCCTGGGCGGCGCAGCTTGGGCAAAGCTGTTCGACCTGACCACTCTTGATAAAAAAATCCAGGTTGTCTTTAACCGTCTTGCCACCGGGCGCATCAATCAATAGCCCGGCAATGCCTTTGGCCTCGCCTTCTTGCAAGGTGAGATCCTGTAAAAAGGCAGGTTTGCCCACTTCACTGAATAGCTCAAAAGCCGGGGCGAAAGCGCCAAACGCTGAAGCCAGCTTATCTGCTAGAGGCGGCTCATGGTAAAGATCGCTCCACTGCTCGCTGTCTTCTGGGGCCGTGGCGGTTTGCAGCAAACCAATCAAAAACTGGTAGAGCGCGCCCTGGAAGTCGGCACGCGGGGCGGCCAATTCCACGACCGGGTTGTCGGTTTCGGCGATCTGCCAGGGCGCTATCCGGCACTGACGGCCATCGGCCCTTATGGCGGGGATCCACGGGTCTTCAATCAAGTTCATCGCTTTTCTCCTTGTTCACCAAGCCAACCTTGCTCGGCGCTATAAAACGCCTGCCATGGGCCGCTTAGGGGGAATAGCTGCTGCCATTTCAAGGCAGGGATGTTGTCCTTCAGGCGTTGCAGTTGCTCTCTTGTCGCTTGATCCAGGGTCTGTTCGGCCTGTTGCCATTGCCGTTCACGCAGGCTCAACTGGCTCAGATCCCAGGGAAAATCTGTACCTTTTGCATAGGGGTGCCAGTGCCCCTGGCCATCTTGGGCTAGCAAAACCACCGAGACCGTGTTGTCACTGAGGCGGGTGGGAATATTCACCTCCTCCCCCCAACCGGTGGCGTTACTGCTTTGGCTGTAGCCTTGGTCCAGGTTCAAGACATTGGCGTTGGCAATACTCACCGCTGCCTTGTGCTGGCCTTCCAGCTCATAGGCGCTGTCTAAAAGTGCATCAGGGGCTTGTAGCGGGGTGTCTGGGCTGTAGACCTGCTCAATTAAAAAGCGCGCATCTTCTGGCATGCAAAAATGGCCTTTTTCCAAGAGCACAACAGCAGAGCGCCACAGCAGCGCCAGGTTCTGATAGACAGCGCGAGAGCCGTTGCCTTTTGGGAGCCAACTGTCATCAGCATTGGTAGTGGGCGATGGCGAGAGAAGATAAAAAACCGGGGTGGCGCGCTCATCACGGCCTTTCATCGGCGCGCCCGCTACATTCCTGGTGTGGCGGTGCAAGCGCCCGGCCCTTTGCAGTAAAAGATCAACGGGGGCGAGATCGGAGATCATCACATCAAAGTCCAGATCCAGGCTTTGCTCTACCACTTGGGTAGCTACCAGCACTTGCCCACGGCGCTGGCTACCGTCGCCTTGCTTGCCAAAAAGGCTAAGAATCTGCTGCTCAATACGCTGGCGGTCTTGCATGGCAAAACGGCTGTGAAAAAGCGTGAGCTGCTGTTGGTTCAGGCCTTTACTGGCAAGGGCGGCGTAGGCTTTTCTTGCCTCATCGACAGTGTTGCGCACCCAGCACACACACCGGCCCTGGCTAACGCTCTGCTCAATAAGGGCCAAAGCGGCGGCTTCGTCATCGAGCCTTTCCAGCCTGACGGTGCGCTGCACCTCGGGCCGGGTTGCAAGGGGCCGTTCGCTCTCGCCATTAGGGGCTGGAAACTGTGTGGCTAATGGGTAGTTGCTTGCCGTCAGGCAAGGCGCCAATTGCGCCAGTCCTTTGGCAAAAGCCTCTAGCAACTCGCTTTTCATGGTCTGGGGTAAGGTTGCAGAAAGCAAAATAGCACTGCCGCCTTGGCGGGCATGAAGGGTTAACAGCCGCGCCAGCAAGGTACGCATGTAGGGGTCGTACGCATGCACCTCGTCCACCAGCAATACCTTGCCCACCAGCCCGAGTAAGCGTAGGGACTGATGGCGCGCGGGCAAGACGCTGAGTAGTGCTTGGTCGAGGGTGCCAACGCCCACGGTAGCCAACAGCGCTTTTTTGCGGCTATCGGCCAGCCACTCATTGCAATACACCGAGGCAGAGGCTTCTTCTGCTTGATAAGCCAAATCTACTGGTTGCTCCGGCAACATCACCGATTGGCGAAAGGTTTCAGACAGATGGCGGGCACCGTGGGAGAGCACCAGCGAAGGCCTTGCTTCATCGGTAAACAAGCGGCCATAACATTCGGCCAGACGCTGATACATGGCATTAGCGGTGGCCATGGTCGGTAAGCCAATGTAAAGCCCGCCAGCTGACCCTTGCGCCAGCAGCCGATGCACCAAGGTCAGCGCGGCTTCGGTTTTACCAGCTCCGGTGACATCTTCGAGGATAAAGAGCTGGGGGCCGTCACTCAGCGGCTGCTCAATAGCGTACTGCTGCAGCGGTGTCGGCGTTTCAATAAAGGGAAACAGTCGCTTGATGGAGGTAAAGGGCGCTGCAGCAATGCCTTCAATACCTGCTTGCTGCAATGCTTTTAGCGCCTGAGGTTTAGCGCGTTCTTGCCAATAGGCACCGAGTGCTTGCGGCGTTTTTTGGTAGGGGAAATAGATTTGGTTTGAGCCTTGCCAGTCGGCTAATACCGCCAGCCCTGCCAACTGCCATGAGCTTTGTATCAGTGCCGCCTTCAACGCGCGGTCGACCAACAGCGGCAGATCTTCGGGCTGCAGCCACAAGTCCAACATCGCCATAAAAAAGGCTTCGGCCGCGGCCATATCGTCGGCAGTAAAAAAATGCTCGGGTCTTTTTAATTGCGCCTTCGGTGGTTGGCCGTGATGACCGGTGACAATTTGCAGCCAGCAATCCAGCGTGCCGGAGCTGGCTATCTTACGTGCCGGTAAGCAGCAGCGGTCAGCCAGCTGACTTTTAATGACTTCAGATTGCTTAAAGAGCCAAAACCCCAATGAATCATGGCGCTCGGTGTAACGGTAGGCATCCAGGCTCGGTACAAGCTTATCTGACAGGTCGGGGGCCAGATTTTGAAAGGCCCGGGCAAATTTCCCCAAGTCATGCACGCTTAAGAAAAAGGCAAACAGCCGCTGTAACTGCGCCTGTGGCAACGCCAGCTTTTTGGCCAGCATGGCGCCATAACCGAAACGCTCTGAGAGTAACCACCAGCCTACCGCCGCCACATCCAGGCTGTGGTAGGGCAGCAAGTGATAAGCATCCCCTTGCAGGTTGTCGTCTTTGCGGGCTTTGCCCCAGTAACGGTAAATGGCGTCGCTCATCGTGGCTCCTTGGCTTCCTTGCCCACCTTACCCTCTCCTAACTTCTTGCCAACACTGTGGTTTTTCACATGTCGCCTGAGGCGACAGGTCAGCCGCCAAAGAGCCAGGGCTTAACCTCGTCGATGTTGGCGAGAATAAGCTGCTGGGCGGCGGGGTTGCCGTCGAGCATCTTGGTGTGGATGTGCATATCCAGTAGCAGGTAGTTGGCAAGGGCGGCGCGGCTTGGGAGCAAAAGCTCACCGTTTGCCATGCCGTAGTCGGCGGCCAGGGCGGCTTGTTGGGCGGGGCTCAGGCGCGGGTCGGGTCTGATGCAAAGGGTGATGTGGGTGTGCCAGGCAATGTCTTCTGGCAAGGGGGTCAAGGGCCGGCCCAGCAGATCGGGCTCGCCACGAAAGCGGCTTAGCACAAAGTCGCGGTAGCCCTGACTTTGCTCGCACCAAGCACGCAGGTGCCAGCGCTGGGCGGTTTTGACAAAACGGGTGGGGACTATCACCCGCCCTTCACGGCTGGGGTTGGTGACGCCGAGGTAGTCCACCTCTAGCCGTTGCTGCTGGCGAAGGGCACGCACCATAGGACGGATCAAAGTGGCATCGACTTGCCGAGTGGCAGGAAATACCTGGCTAAAGGGCAAACTGTAGGCTGGTTGGGGAGATGTGCTTAAGCGCTGCTGGGCGGTTATCCAATCCAGGTACTCATTGACATCGAGGCCAATAAACCGAGGTTTGAAATGGGTAGTGGGCAGATACCCCTTTTGAGACTGGCCATAATGCAACTGCCCCGGAAACTGAGTCCTGTAGCTCGCCAAATCTTTGCTCGCCTGTTGACGGCCGACCGCAAAAAAATGGCATAGATGGCCAGTGGTGACCCTTCCTTCCCACCAAACAATGAGTTCAATGACCCTAAAACGCTCTTTGATATCAAACAGACGATTGCATCCTTGCGCTGTTTTTAATCGATATCTGACAGACTACGTTACGATGCCAAAGAGATTCAAGACGGAATAAGGCACAGCTGAAAGTCAGTCTTATCAGGAAGCCTTAGCTACCGATTACCCCTAAAGCGGTGTTGAACCAGACCGTTTCATCACGGCCTTGAGGTGGCCAGCAGGACTAGATTGAAGAGGTTAATGCGGCACAGGGATATCAGGCTCTTTTGCCTTGTGCCACAGTCCTGTACCTCACTGCTGTGACCACCTCGCTGTGGCCGAGCCGGGGGGATTTATTCGCCGCGTCCTTGCCCCTCACCCGCTCGCTGCGCTGGGGACCAGCCTTTGGCTGTTCCAGTTTGTTCCAGACAAACTGGTGAACCCCCTACGGGGGTGAAGAATCCCCCCTCCAGACGACAGCGAACAAACAGGCCTCCTTGCGGAGGCCGAGCTGGGGGGATTTGACTCGGGCCATCCTTGGCCCTCGCCCCTTCGGGGTCGCCTGTGGCGCTCCAAAATGGCTATCCTGCCATTTTGTGAACCCAATGGGGTCCATTCACACCGCCAGCACCTTCAAACAAAGAAAAAGGCCACCTTGCGGTGGCCTTTTTCTTTGTTTGGTGGAGCCGGGGGGATTTGAACCCCCGTCCGTGAACCCTACATCCTCGGTACTACATGCTTAGTCAGTTCTTTTAGTTAACTACGTAGAACGCCGAACGACAGGCTTTCAGGTAGCGAGCCTGATTGGTTTTAACGTCTTGGCTCCAGGCGAAGCCTCCACGCGATCCTATCTAGGGTGACTTTCCGGATCCAAAGCCGATAGGCGGGCTAAGGGGGAAAGGCTCTCTACTGCTTATTAGGCAGCGAGTGCGTAGTTTTCGTCGTTTGCGACTATTTGTTTGCGGTTTTTTTACGAGGCCAACCGCACCTCGGCATGCACCTTGGGTTTCGCGATCCCCGTCGAATCCTGATCGGCCCCAATGTGTTGCACTCAGTATACCAGAGCGCCCTGCCCTGAACCAAGGGCTATTGACCCTGAACTTGGTTAGCTTGCTTGCCGTAAGGCCTTGAGTAGGTTAGAACTTGACCGGCAATGTCAGCCAAGGAGGAAGAATGAAAAAGCTTGCCCTGGCGGCCCTGGTGGCCGTCGTTCCCTTTGCCCAGGCCTTTGACGACAAGGACGAGGCCATCGCCTATCGCCAGTCGGTGTTCAGCCTGGTGGCCACCCACTTTGGCGAAATGGGCGCCATGGTCAAGGGCGACAAGGCCTTTGACGCCGCCGCCTTCCAATACCGGGCCGACAGCCTGGCGGCCCTGTCGAAGATGCCCCTGGAAGGTTTTCTCTATCCGGGCGCCGACCAGGGCGACACCAAGGCCAAAGCGGCGGTTTGGGAAAACACCGACGAGTTTAAAAAGCGCCTGGCCAAGTTCCAGTCTGACGCGGCCGACCTGGCCAAGAGCGCCCAAAGCGGTGACCTTGGCAGCATCAAGCCGGCCTTTATGAAGGCGGCCAAGAACTGCAAGGCCTGCCACAGCGACTTTAAAAACCGCTAAGGCAGCCGGGGCTAGAGACCGCTGCCCCAGCCCCAGTACAACAGGCCCCACAGCAGGGCGAACACCAGCCAAGCCGGCCAACTGGCTTTAAGGGCCGGCCCCTGGGCCAATGTCTTGTTGCGGCCGGTGACCATGGCCGGCACCAGGCGCTCGCCCTTGAGGCTATGTACCACCAGGGCCAGCAGGTGCAGGGCAATAAGGCCCAGCAGCAGGTTGAAGTTGAGGTGGTGCAGCCGGGTAAGAAGATCGGCGGTATCGCTGCTGACCCAGCTGTAGAGCGGGCCTTCGGTGAAGATCTCGTCGCTGGCAAAAAGGCCGGTGGCCATCTGCAAGCCGATGCAAAGCAGCATCAGGGCGACCATCCAGCCCCCCAGGGGGTTATGGCCGGCCTTGGGGCTGCTTTGGCCCTTCACCAGGGCCTTGGCAAAGGCCCATACCTCGCCGGGCTTTTTCAGGAAACTGGCGAATCTGGCACTTTCAGAGCCAAACAGCCCCCAATAGAGCCGTGCCCCCCACAAGGCCAGCAGGGTCATGGCCAACCATTGGTGCCAGACCATTTCCCCTTCTTCCGCCGTCCACCAGCAGCCGGCTAAGAGCAGCAGCTGCGACCAGTGAAACGCCCGGATAAACCCGTCCCAGACCTTGACCATGATGCCTCCTTGATTGTCTAGGAGTCTGCCTCAGGGGCCTGCGGGTCGCAAGACACCGGGTGTTTGGCCAGCTTGCGCTGCAGGGTGCGCCTGTGCATGCCAAGAGCCCTGGCGGTGGCCGACACATTGCCCTGGTGGTCGGCCAGCACCTTGTGCAGGTGCTCCCATTCCAGCCGGGCCGGGGGCAGCGGCGACGGGGCCAGTTCTGCGCTGCCCTGGCCAGCGATGGCCGCCAGCAGCGAGGCCATCTCCAGAGGTTTGGGCAGGTAGTCGTCGGCGCCGGCCTTGATGGCCGCTACCGCCGAGCTAATGGCGGCGTAGCCGGTAATCACCAGGATCCGGGCCTGGGGCAGGATTTGCCTAAGGGGCGCTATCAGCGGCAGGCTGGTGCCCTGCTCCAGCTTCAGGTCCAGCAGCACCACAGTGGGGGCAAAGCCTTCGGCCTCGGCCAGCAGCTGCTCGCTGGTGGCCAGGTGGCGTACCTCAAAGCCCTTGCGGCCCAAAACCCGGCTAAGGGTTTGCGCCAGGGGCAAGTCGTCTTCCAGCAGCAGCAGTTTCATGCTTTTTTCAGCCCCACTTCCACCCAGCTTTGGCGCTCATCGCCCTTGATCCGTAAAAAGCCCCCCAGCCGCTCCAGGCTGACATGGGCCAGGAACAACCCAAGGCCGGGGCCGGGGTGGCGGTCGGACGGCAGCGGTTGGCCAAGGGCCTTGGCTAGTTCCGGGGCCAGGCCCGGGCCACCGTCACCGATTTGCAGCAACCAATGCTCCGGCTCTTGCAGCAGCCTCAGCTTGATGGCCTCCCCCTGGTGGGCGGCATTGTCCAAGAGGTTGAGGATGGCCGGCACCAGGGTGGCGTCGCTCTGCACCTGGCCAGCTTGGGCCGCTGGCAGTTGCAGCTGGGTACCTGGGCGCAGCAGCCGAAAACGCTCGGCCAAGTCTTCCAGCAAGGCGGCCAGGGATTTGGGGGCGGCCGGGGCCGGCTCTGCCGCTTCCCGCACCTTTTGCAGCTGCAAGGCGCAGCGCCCCAGGGCACGTTGCAGATCGGCCAGGCGCGGGTCGGGGCTTTCTTCGGCAAGTTCGTCGGCGGTAAGGCGCGCCACCGACAAGGGGGTGGCCAACTGGTGGGCGGCCAAAGCAGCCTGGGCGGCAACGGCCATCACCTGCTCTGCCCGCAGCTGCTGTTCGCGCAGTTGGCTGATGGCTTGGCCCTGGCGGCGCAGCAGCCGGTTAAGGTTGCCGGCAAAAAGCAGCAACACCACCAGGGTCAGCAGGGTGTTGGCCCACATGCCCCAGTAATGGCCGGCGCGGTGCCAGCCCTGGTCTTCCGGCAACAGCATCAGGGTGCTGTAACCCAGGGCGGCGGCCAGGGCTACCCACAGGGCCTGGCGCTCGGCCTTGGCCAAAAGGGCAATAACCACGGGCAGCAGATAGAGGCTGACAAAGGGGTTGGTGTGGCCGCCGGAACCGGCAAACAGCAGGGTAAGCAGGGCCATGTCCACCACCAGGGGCCAGGCCTTGGTCATGGTCCTGGACAGGGCCAACCAGGCCCCTTGCAGGCCCCACAGGGCCACCAGCCACCAAAGGGGATAAGGCAGCCCCGCCACCCCCAGCCAAAGCAGCATGGCCAGGGCCGCCGACCAGAGAATAAGGCGTAGGGATTGGATGTCGTTGGCGGCTAACACGGTATAAATCCTCTCAACTATGCCCCCGCTAAAGGGCGGTAACAAGCCCCTTTCGGCAAGATTTGCCAGGGGATTCACGCTTTGTCATGGGACCGTCAAAATCCGGAAAAAAGTTGATCTTGATCACATGACAGCGGCGGGCAAAAAGCGTAGCGTGGAAGTCGAAGGCAATGACAGAGATGACTTAGGAGGTCTTTTATGCGCATCGATATCACCAGCCGGACCCAGCCAGTCACCGCCGCTCTCGAGGCCCAGATCCACAAGCAACTGGGCAAATTGGAACGCTTCGACGTCCCCTTTATCAACCCCAAACTGATCATCGACCGTGACGGCATGGCCGTGGTGATGGAAGCCACCATAGGGCTGCCCAATGGCGACTTGGTGGCCAAAGCCAGGGACATGGACGGCTACGCCGCCCTTGGCGCCCTGACCCAGAAACTGCAGCGCCAGCTTAAAACTTATCTACACAAGCCCAACGCCCACCGCAGTGCCCGCACCACCAGGGCCCAAGCCCTGATCCCGGCCAGCGACGCGGCCTAGGCTCAAGCCTCCTGCTGCTCCTGCCACTCCAGGGGCAGCAAGTCCAAGCGAGAAGGGCGACCGATAAGGTTGCCCTGTGCATAGTCCAGCCCCAACCGCCTGACATACGCCAGCAGTTCTGGCTTATCCACAAACTCCGCCACCACTGGCAACGACAATCCTCTGCACACAGACGCAATGCCCCGCACTATGGCCCTGTCCCGGCGGCTACGCAGCAGGTCTTGAATAAGGCTGCCGTCTATCTTCACGTAGTCCACCGGCAACACCTGCAGGTAGCGGAAGGACGAAAAGCCGCTGCCGAAGTCATCCAGGGCAAAGCGCACCCCTTCTTCTTGCAAGGCAGCCATAAAGCGGCGCGCCTCCTTGAGGTTATCGATGGCCACCGATTCGGTGATCTCGATACACAAGGTCTTGGCCGGCACCCCGGCCGAGCGCAGCCAGTGGCGAATGGTCAGGGCAAAGCGGCTGTCCGACAGGCTCTGGCCGCTGAGGTTCACCGCCAGCACCAGTTGGTCGTGCAGTTGGGGGTGGCGCCCCAGCCAGTCGATCACCGCTTTGATCACCCAGCGGTCCAGGCGGGAGGTGAGCTGGAAATGTTCGGTGGCCGCCAGGAAGCGGCCCGGGCTCAGCATCTCGCCCTGCTCGCCCAGCATCCGCACCAGTACCTCTGCCCGCAAGGGCCCGTGCTGGGGTTTAAGGGGTTGCAGGGGTTGGTAGAACAATAGGAAGTTGCCGTCCTGGATGGCCTGGCTGACCGTCTTGGCCAACTTTGAGGCCTGGTGGCGCTCCACCAGCAGCGGATGCTCGGCGCTAAAACGCACCCAAGGCAGATCGGACGGCAGATGGCAGGCCAGATCGGCGCGGCGGATGGACTCCCAGGTGTCAAGGCCGGCTTCGGCCAGGCAGACCCCGGCCTTGAGCCCCAGCGGGAAGCCGTCCTGGCAGACTTGGCTGATGGTGCCTTGCAATACCTTAAGCAGCGCTTCCAGGCGCTGCTCCCAGTTGCTGCCTTCTGCAAAACGGATCCAGAAGGTGTCGCCGTCGGGGCGGGCGGCAAATTCGCCGTGGTGCAGTGCTCCTTGCACCAGTTCCCCCAGGTTCCTGAGCAGTTCGTCACCGGCATCCAGGCCCAGGGTGTCGTTGAGCATGCGAAAGCGTTGCAGGTTCAACTGGGCCAAGGCACCGTCGTTAAAGCCGTCCGCCACCAATTTGAGGATAAAGCCCTGACGGTTGAGCAGGCCGGTCAGGCCGTCTTTTTGCAACTGCTGGCGCAGCTGGCGAACCTGGCGCTGGGTCCCTTGCTGGCAGGCGATGTGCAGCCAAAGCTGGCCGTCACGGCGGTAACCGTGCAGCGCAAAGCCGGGGATCTGCTGTTGGAAATAGGGGCTCTTGCCGTCACGCCAGCCCCGCAAGGCGGCCAAGGGCCAGGGGGCGTCCAATACGGAGAGGTGGCTGCCTTTGGCTGACGCCACCTTGTCGAACAGTACGGCCAGGGAAGGGCTGGCCCAATGGATGTCCAGCTCGGGGGTGAGGCAGAGCCAGCCGCTACGGGCCTGCTGTGCCAGTTCGTCGCGCACCTTGGCGCGGGCCGCCAGGCGGTCGTTCTGCCGTTGCAGGGTCCGGTTTCGCCATAGCCCGGCCAGCCAGAGAACGAAAAACACCAAACACAGGCCCAAGGCGCAGAAGCTTAACGCCTGCTGCGACATCATCTGTCTCTCCCTTATTGCAGTCTTTATGCTGCTGTTATCAAGATGCTGGCCAAAACCCCGGCCTTGTTTGTATCGTTGACCACAGTATTCTGATGAACTGGCCTGAAACGGCAAGGAAAATATCGTGAAATGGCGGATCGGCGCACTCTTTTTAACGGCCCTGGCCCTCTCCCCTCTGGTAGTGCTGTACCTCAACACGCCAACCCTGGAAGGGCAGGTCAAAGTGGCCGGGCTCAACCATCAAGTGTCGGTCAGCCGTGACCAGCGGGGGGTGCCCCTGATCCTGGCTCAGAACGACTTGGATCTCGCCAGGACCCTTGGCTACCTGCACGGCCAGGAACGGTTCTTCCAGATGGACCTGCTGCGCCGGGTTGCCGCCGGGGAAGTGGCGGCCCTTATCGGCGACAAGGGACTGGACCACGACCTGGATATTCGCCGCCATCGTTTCAGGGCAAGGGCCGAGGCCGAACTGGCTGCGCTAAGCCCCCAGGAAAGGGCCGTATTGGCGGCCTACAGCGCCGGCGTCAACCTGGGCCTTAACGATCTCTTTGCCCGGCCCTTCGAGTATTGGCTGCTGCGGCAAAAGCCCAAGCCTTGGCACGCCGAAGACAGCCTCTTGGTGATCTACGCCATGTATCTGGACCTGCAAGGGGACGCCGGCCAGCGTGAATGGAGCCTGGCGGCCCTGGACAAACGCCTGAGCCCCGAGCAGCGCCGCTTCTATTTCCCTTTCGGCGGCCGTCTGGACGCGGCCTTGGACAGCACCTTCCCCCAGGCCGCCGAGATCCCCAATGACCCCCTGCCGGCACTCGACGGCCAGTTGGCCGCCCAGCCCGCAGCAGAAGAGGCCCCCGGCTCCAACGCCTGGGCCGTAGCCGGGCGCTTTACCAATGACGGCGCCGGCCTGCTGGCTTCCGACATGCACCTGGGGCTGCGCCTGCCCAATATCTGGTACCGCATGGCCGCCAAAGTAGGTGACCAGCTGCAAGTGGGGCTTACCCTGCCCGGGGCTCCGGCCCTGGTGGTGGGTTCCAACGGCCATATCGCCTGGGGCTTTACCAATTCTTATGGGGACTTTTCCGACCTGGTGGCCGTCAAGCCAGTGGACGTCTACAGCTACCAGACCCAGGAGGGCCCCAAACCCCTGGTGCGTTACAACGAGACGGTACTGAGTGCCAGCGGCAAGAGCCAAACCCTGGTGGTCAACGACACCCAGTGGGGCCCGATCATGGGCGAGCTGCCCGACGGCCGCCCCTATGCCCAGCTTTGGGAGGCCCACCGTAAGGGCGGGGTCAACCTCAAGCTGATGCAGATGGTCCATTGCCCCGACGTGGCCTGTGCCACCGCCCTTGCCCCCTCACTGGGGATCCCCACCCAGAACCTGGTGGTGGTTGACACCCGGGGTAACCTGGGCTGGACCCTGGCCGGACCCATTCCCCAGCGCCAAGGCTACGAAGGCATGGCGCCGGTGGACATGAGCCAGCCGGGCCTCGCCTGGCAAGACCGCCTGCCCCCCAGCGCCTACCCGGTGAGGATCAATCCCCCCGGTGGGCGGATCTGGAGTGCCAACCAGCGGATGCTGGGGGGCGCCGAGCTAAGCCGTATCGGTGACGGCGGTTATGCCCTTGGCGAACGGGCCGGCCGCATCCGAGACGCCCTTCGCAGCCAGAACCTCTGGGACGAGAAAGGCTTCTTCGCCCTGCAATACGACAACAAGGTGCCCATTTACGACTTCTGGGCCAAGCTGCTGAGCAACGAACTGGCCCAGATGCCCCCCTCCCCGGACTTCGTCAAAGCCCGGCGCCTGGTGGAAGCCTGGGACGGCACCGCCTCGGCCGGCTCCCAGGCCTTTGGGCTGATCCGCGACTATCGCCAGTCCATGCTCGCCATACTGTTCGCCCCCTTCCTGGAATTGCAGCAGTCCCTGCCCGGCTTTAATACCCGCAGCATCGACAACCAGTGGGAATATCCCCTGCGCCAGATGATCACCGAAAAACCCCAGGCCATGCTGCCCGCCAACTACGACAGCTGGGAAGCCCTGCTTACCGAGCAGACCGCCCGCCAGGTAGCCAAAACCGCCGAAGCCGGCTGGCCCACCTGGGGCAGTCGCCACCAAAGCGCCATTCGCCATCCTCTGTCCAGCGCCCTGCCCGGCTGGCTGGGCCGCTACCTGGACGCCCCTGTGGTGCCCCAGTCCGGTGACGGCTTCGCGGTGCATGTAACGGGCCCCGCCTTCGGCGCCTCGGAGCGGCTGGTGGTCACCCCAGGCCAGGAAGACAGGGGCATACTGGTGGTACCGGGCGGCCAGAGCGGCCACCCCTTAAGCCCCTATTACCTCAAGGGCCACCAGGCTTGGCAAGACGGCCAGCCCCAGCCGCTGATGCCCCAGGAAAGCCGATGGCAGCTGACCCTGACGCCCTGACCGGCACTTACTACCTGGGTCACTTCGAAGGGCTGCTGGCCCAGGTACAAGGTCGCTACGGCGACCTTTTTACTGCCGGCGAACAGCAACTGCTGGCCGGCTTTGCCGCCTTGCCCGAAGACGGCCGCGCCCTTTACGTGCGCTTTTTGGGGCGAAGCGGCCAGTGCTTTCGAGAAGACAAACTGCGCTATCCGGAACTGGACCTGGGCCTGGCCCTGACCAGCCTGGCCGGGGCCGGTTTTATCAAGGAGGCCACCCCAAGTCACCAGCACCTGGCGCTGCTGACCAAGGCCGACCTGGCTCGGTTCTTTGCCTTGAATGAACGCTTGGCGCGCCCGGACCTGCTGGCCGCCGCCCAGGCACTGCCCATGCCGCCGCTGCTCTTTCGGCTCTGGCAAAGTGAGCACGAGGGCTTTTTTCGCCGCTGCCTGCTGCTCTATTTTGGCAATGCCTATCAGGATCTCAGCGAGTTCGTTACCACCACCCTGGCTCATGTCCGCTACGAGACCTACTCCCTGGACCCCAAGATCCGCTTCTACCGGGACAGGGCTCATCTGGAACGCCATTACCACCTGAGCGAACTGGCCAAGACCCTGGATAAGAGTGAGGACCACGAGCTGCTGTCCTTGGGCGCCCAGTGGCCAGAGGGTAAGGATCTTCGCTGGCAACGCCTGACCTTAGCCCTGGCCCGGCGCCTGGAAAGGATGGGAGAGAGCGCCCAGGCCCTTGGCTGGTACCAGCGCCTGACCCTGCCCCCGGCCCGGGAAAGGGCGGTGCGGCTACTGGCCAATACCGAGGGGGATCACGCCGCCTGGTTGGCCTTGCAGCCGCTACTGGCCCAGCCCCAGGACGCCAGCGAGCAGGACTTTATCGAAGGCTTCGGCCAGCGCCTGGCCCGCAAATTGGGCCAGCCCTGGCCTTTGGCGCCCCTTGGCAGCATTGCCGAGCGCACCCTGGCCCTGCCCCAGGGCCAAGACAGCGTCGAGCAAAAGGCCCTTGGCTATTTCGAAGCCGGAATGCACAGCGAAAACCAGCTGCTCACCGGCCTCTTTGGCCTGCTGTTTTGGGACATTATCTTTGCGCCGGTGCCGGGGGCCTTTTTCCACCCCTTCCAGCGGGGGCCGGCGGATCTTTTTGGCCCCGACTTTGTGGCAAGGCGCCAAGAGGCCATCGCCGCGCGGCTGGCCGAAGTGGCCCAAGGCTGGCTGCCCCGGGCCCAGGCCACCCTGGCCGCCAAGAAGGGCCTGGCCAATTATCTGGTGCACTGGCCCTTCTGGACCCAAGCACACCTGGCCCTTGCCAGCCACATCCCCGGGGAACAGCTGGCGGCCTGGTTTGGCTTTTTGCTAAAAGACCTTCGCCACCACCGCAGCGGCTTTCCGGATCTGTTGGTTTTGGACGGCGGCCAGTACAAGCTGGTGGAGGTCAAGGGTCCGGGTGACCGGCTGCAACCGGGGCAAAAACGCTGGTTAAGGGCCCTGTCGCGCCTTAGCTGCCCCGCCGAAGTGCTACACCTGAAAAGACACTGACTTTTTCGCCAGCCATGTCGAACAAGGTCTGAGCCAGTCGACTAACCAAGGAACCCAGGTTCTCTATCAGGAGAAGAGTCATGGCATATGTTGACGGTTTTGTAGTGCCGGTACCCAAGGGCAAGTTGGACCAATATCTGGCCCTGGCACGCCAGGCGGGTGCTGTATGGATGGAACACGGGGCCCTGAGCTACGTGGAAGCGGTGGAAGAGGACGTCAAGGACGGTGAGCTGACATCCTTCCCCCAGGCCATCAAGCGCCAGGAGGGGGAGCTGGTGATTTTTGCCTGGATCACCTTTGCATCCCGCCAGGCCAGGGACAGCATCAATGCCAAGGTTATGGCAGATCCCAGACTGGCGCAGATGATGGACCCGTCCGCCCCTCCTTTTGACGGCAAGCGTATGTTCTGGGGCGGCTTCGAGGTGGCGGTGCAATTGGGCCAATAAAAAAGCCCCGCCAGATGGCGGGGCTTTTATTTGCTTTATACAGCGACCATTACTTGCTGGTCAGCTTCTCGCGGATACGTGCGGCCTTACCGGTACGGCTGCGCAGGTAGTACAGCTTGGCACGACGTACGTCACCACGACGCTTGACCTCGATCTTGGCGATCAGGGGGCTGTGGGTCTGGAATACGCGCTCAACGCCTTCGCCGTTGGAGATTTTACGAACGGTGAAAGCGGAGTGCAGACCACGGTTACGCTTAGCGATAACCACGCCTTCAAAGGCCTGCAGACGCTCTTTATCGCCTTCTTTAACACGGACGGAAACAACAACAGTGTCACCCGGCGCAAAGGCGGGGACGTCTTGTTTCAGCTGCTCGTCTTCAAGTTGCTTGATGATGTTGCTCATAATTTAATTCCCTAGGTGTAACTGAGACTTAACTGTGATCCGCTTGTTCGCGGATAAATTCAGCAAGAAGGTTTTCCTGCTCGTCAGTCAGAGCTAGGTTGTCCAGCAGATCCGGTCGCCTCAGCCAGGTCCGCCCCAGTGACGCTTTTAAGCGCCAGCGGCGGATGGCTTCGTGGTCACCGCTCAAAAGCACGGCCGGTACCGCCGCCTCACCCAGGATCTCCGGCCGCGTGTAATGGGGACAGTCTAGCAGCCCCGTCGCGAAGGAGTCTTCCTCGGCAGACTGGTCATGACCCAGTACCCCCGGCACCAGCCGGGCGACAGCGTCAATCAGTACCATGGCGGGGAGTTCCCCACCCGAGAGGACGTAATCGCCGATGGACCATTCTTCGTCCACCTGCGATTGGATAACCCGCTCGTCTATGCCTTCATAGCGGCCACACACCAGTACCAAGGCTTGTGCCTCGGCCAGGGCCCGGACGCCTTGTTGATCCAGCTTTCGCCCCTGGGGGGAAAGATAGACCACCTTAGCCTGCGCACCTGCTGCGGCCTTGGCTGCAGCAATGGCGTCTTGTAGCGGCTCGACCTTCATCAGCATGCCGGGACCACCGCCATAAGGCCTGTCGTCCACGGTGCGATGCTTGTCGGTGGTGAAATCACGGGGATTCACGCACTCAAGCCGCAATAAACCCTTGTCTATGGCCCGCCCCATGACGCCATGCTCGGTCAATGCCTGGAACATGTCGGGGAACAGGGTGACAACCGCCAGCTTCATCAGAAGCTGGGATCCCAGTCCACTTCGATGACACCATTAACGGTGTCCACCTTTTTAATGAACTGATCCATGACGAAGGGGATCAATCGTTCACGTTGACCAAAACTGTCTCGGCTGTTGGCCTTGACCACCAGCACGTCGTTGGAGCCGGTTTCCATCAGGTGATCCACTTGGCCCATATCGTAGCCGTCGAGGTTCACCACCCGGAGACCTTCCAGGTCGCGCCAGTAGAAGTCGCCCTCAGCAAGCTCGGGCAGCTTGTCGGCAGAGACTGCGATGTCCATGCCGTTCAAGAGCTCCGCGCCGTTGCGATCGGTAACTTGGTCCAAGAGCACTACAAGGCCCTTGTTGTGGCGTCGCCATTTGACGATGCCTTTCTCCTGCCATTGCCCGTCGCGGCCCAAGAGCCAGGGTTGGTAGGAGAAAATGCCTTCCGGATCATCAGTAAAGGAATGCACCTTGACCCAACCACGGATGCCGTATGGGGCGCCGAGCTTGCCAACAGTGATCTTTTCCATGAAAAGCCCTTTACTACCGAAAAACGATGGCGATTAAGCCTTGTTGCTCTTGACCAGCTGAGCGACGCGATCGGTCATGGACGCACCCTGGGAAACCCAGTGGTTGATGCGGTCCACGTCCAGGCGCAGTTTCTCTTCCTGGCCACGGGCGATAGGGTTGAAGAAGCCAACGCGCTCGATGAAACGCCCGTCGCGGGAGTAACGGCTGTCAGCAACGACAACTTGATAGAACGGACGCTTTTTAGCGCCGCCACGTGCCAAACGAATGGTAACCATACCGTCCTCTTGGTTGATACAAGTGAATGGCGGGCCCAGGGGGCCCATGCTGTAAAGCCCGGCAATTTTACTCAGATTGCACTTTATTGCAAGAAAAGGCGCAGGGCGGGAGGCAGAAACAAAAAGGCGGCCTGAGCCGCCTTGGGGAAGGGCTATCAGAATTTAGGCATGCCGGGGGGCATCATGCCCTTCATGGAGCGCATCATTTTGGCCATGCCGCCCTTGCCGGACATCTTCTTCATCATCTTTTGCATCTGGTCGAACTGCTTCAAAAGCTTGTTCACTTCATGCACTTCGACACCGGCACCTGCAGCGATACGGCGCTTGCGCGAACCTTTGATGACGTTGGGCTGGCGGCGCTCCTGGGGAGTCATGGAACTGATGATGGCACCCAGGCGCTTGGTCATCTTGCCGTCCATCTGGCCTTTGATCTGCTCGGAGATCTGGCCCATGCCGGGCAGCTTGGTGAGCATGCCCATCATGCCGCCCATGTTGTTCATCTGTTCGAGCTGTTCGCGAAAATCTTCCAGGTCGAAGCCTTTGCCCTTCTTGAACTTCTCGGCCAGCTTGGTGGCCTTTTCCTTGTCGACGGTGCGCTCTACTTCCTCGATAAGGGACAACACGTCCCCCATGCCGAGGATGCGCGAGGCGACCCGGTCGGGGTGGAAGGGCTCGAGGGCGTCGGTCTTCTCACCCATACCCAAGAACTTGATGGGCTTGCCGGTAATGGCACGGATGGACAAGGCGGCACCGCCACGGGCATCACCGTCCACCTTGGTGAGGATAACGCCGGTCAGCGGCAGGGCCTCGTGGAAAGCCTTGGCGGTATTGGCGGCGTCCTGGCCGGTCATGGCGTCCACCACGAACAGGGTTTCCACCGGGTTGACGGCGCTGTGCAGGCGCTGAATTTCGCCCATCATGTCGCTGTCGACGTGGAGGCGGCCGGCGGTGTCCAGCAGCAGTACGTCATAGAAGCCTTTCTTGGCGGCTTCTATGGCGCCCTTGGCGATGCTGACCGGATCCTGGGAAGCATCGGAGGGGTGGAAACTGACCCCCACTTCCCCGGCCAGGGTTTCCAGCTGCTTGATGGCCGCCGGGCGGTAGACGTCGGCACTGACCACCAGCACCTTTTTCTTGTGGCGCTCTTTGAGGAAACGGGCCAGCTTGGCAACAGAAGTGGTTTTACCGGCACCTTGCAGGCCGGCCATCAGCACCACGGCCGGCGGCTGGGCCGCCAGGTTGAGGGCTTCGTTGGCCTCACCCATGGCCGCTTCAAGTTCGTCACGGACGATTTTGATAAAGACCTGGCCCGGGGTCAGGGACTTGCTGACCTCTACCCCCAGCGCCCTTTCCTTGACCTTGGCCACGAAATCACGGACCACCGGCAGGGCGACGTCTGCCTCAAGGAGCGCCATACGCACTTCGCGCAGGGTATCCTTGATGTTGTCTTCGGTCAGGCGGCCACGGCCACTGATGGTCTTCAGGGTGCGTGTCAGCCTGTCGGAAAGATTCTCAAACATCGGTCTTTATCCAAAAAATCACTTGTGGGCCAGTATACCCCAAAGACGGGGCCAGTCCGAAAGACCGCTATTCACTTTTACGAAAGGCTGACCGTAGAATGGGGCCACTATATAAGGAAGCAAATCAGGGACCATGTTCACCTCCATCTTTTCGTTGTTCGCCACAGTGCTCTACGCCCTGTCCGCCATACTGGCGGCCAGCCGCCTCTTTGCACACGCCGGCCCCAACAGGTTGCAGACGGTGTCGCTGGGTTTTGCCGCCGCCGGTGCTCACCTGGCCAGCCTGATGGTGCTGGTCACCACAGGGGACGGGGAAAACCTCGGGGTGGTCAACGTGGCCTCCATGTCCAGTTGGGTGGTGGTGATGTTCATGACCACCGCCGCCGTGCGCCTGCCGGTGCTACAGCTAATGCCCATAGTTCATGGCTTTGCCGCCCTGGTGGTGGTGGCGGCCTGGCTGGCTCCGGTCAAATGGATGCTGCATCTGCAGGCCGAACCCCAGGTGGTGGTGCACATTACCCTGAGCCTTATCGCCTACGCCGTGATGGTGATCGCCGCCCTCTATGCCCTGGAGCTGGCCTTTATCAACCGCCAGCTCAAGCTGCGCCGCCTGTCTGCCCTGCCCGCCTTCCTGCCGCCGCTGATGACGGTGGAGCGCCAGTTGTTCCAACTGATGCTGGTGGGCCTGGTGGTACTGAGCCTGGCCCTGGCCTCGGGTTTTGTGTTCCTCGGGGCCATGTTCGCCAAGGCCCAAGCCCATAAGACGGTGTTTTCACTGTTGGCCTGGCTGGTGTACGCCCTGACCCTCTATGCTCATTACCGTCATGGTTGGCGTGGCCGGGGCGCGGTCTGGGCCAGCCTGGCCGGGGCCTTTCTGCTCACCTTGGCCTACTTTGGCAGCCGATTTGTGCAAGAAGTCCTATTGCGGTCTTGATCACAGCCCCCCCTTCGCGTAGTAAAATGGGTGTTCCTGTATTTTTAAAGGACACCCCTTTTGGACGACATATCGACGAGTACCTTGCTGATTGCGCTCGTGGTACTCATCATTCTCTCGGCTTTTTTCTCCAGCTCAGAGACCGCCATGATGTCCCTCAACCGCTACCGGTTGCGACATCTCACCAAGGAAGGGCATAAAAGCGCCCAGCGGGCCAGTGACCTGCTCGACCGCCCCGACCGCCTGATCGGCCTGATCCTCATCGGCAACAACCTCGTCAACAACGCCGCCGCTACCGTGGCCTCCATCCTGGCTCTGCATCTGTTGGGTGACCTGGGCGTGGCCCTGGCTCCTGTGGTGCTGACCCTGGTGATGCTGCTTTTTGCCGAAGTCACCCCCAAGACCATGGCCGCCCTGTACCCGGAGAAAATCGCCTTTCCCGCGTCTATCGTGCTCAAGGTGCTGCTGACCGCCTTCTACCCCGTGGTCTGGTTTGTTAACGCCATTTCCAACGGCTTGCTGGCGCTGCTGCGCATCAAGCCCAGCGACGGCAGCGGCGATGCCCTGTCCAGTGAAGAGCTGCGCACCGTGGTGGCCGAAGCCGGCGCCATGATCCCAAGGCGCCACAAAGACATGCTGGTGTCCATCCTGGATCTGGAAAAGGTACAGGTGGAAGACGTGATGACCCCCCGCGCCGACATCAGGGGCATCGACATCAACGACGACTGGAACAGCATCGTCAAACAGCTGACCCATGCCCAGCACACCCGGCTGCTGCTCTACAGGGACAATATCGACGACGCCGTCGGCTTCGTACACGCCAGGGACGCCCTGCGCCTGTTGTCCAAAAACCAATTCACCAAGTCGGCCCTGCTGCGGGCGGTGCGGGAGATCTACTTCATTCCCGAAGGCACCCCCCTTAACGTGCAGCTCTTAAAATTTCAGCGCAACAAGGAACGTATCGGCCTGGTGGTGGACGAATACGGCGATATCCAGGGCCTGGTGACCCTGGAGGATATCCTCGAGGAGATCGTCGGCGACTTTACCACCGACATGGCGCCGGCCCCCCACGAAGAGATAGTGCCCCAGCCGGACGGCTCCTACCTGGTGGAAGGCTCCATCTCCCTGCGTGAGCTGAACAAGGAAATGGGCTGGGATTTCCCCACCGACGGCCCCAAGACCCTCAACGGCCTGATCCTCGAGCACCTCGAAGAGATCCCCGAAGCCAATATCTCCATCCGCCTGGCGGGCTACCCCCTGGAGATCATGGATGTGAAGGACAACATGGTGAAGACAGCGCGGATCCAGCCGCAGCTGAAACGAGATTAAAAAAGGCCGCGAAAGCGGCCTTTTTGTTAGAACCAGTCCCAGAAGCCTTTCTTCAAATCGTCCTTGCAGCCCCAATACTGCTTGGAAAAGGTCTTGGCCCTGTTGTCCACCTTGCGCGCCACCTGCTTGAGCCAGGGTTTAGCCTCGTAGGACTTGCGCCTATAGCCGCCCCAGCCTTCGTGATAGTTGAGATACTGGCCGTAGGCGTCCCACTTGGACACGCCGTTGAGCTTTTGGGTCTTGGAGATATACCAGCCCATGAAGTCCAGGGCGTCGTCAAAGTCGTCCCGATCGGCCCCCCAGTTACCGCTGTCGCGGATGTAGTCGTCCCAGGTGTCGTCCTTGGCCTGGGCGTAGCCGTAGGCGCTGGACACCCGGCCCCAGGGAATAAAACCCAGCAAGTAGTCCCTTGGCGGCAACGCATCATGGCGGAAGCTCGACTCCTGGTAGAGCATGGCAAAGGTCACATGGGGCGGAACCCCCCAGCGCTCTTGCACATCCATGGCGGCATCGTACCAGTCGTCCTTCTCCCTGAAGATGGCGCACAGGTTGTTAGGATCCTTCGGTGGCGCCGTCGCACAACCTGCCAACCAGAGCAGCGGCAACAGTAAAATAAATCGCATCATTAACAACATCTTCCGTCGGATTTGCCAAAAAAGTGCCAGAGCCGCCGAACTTTCACAAGGCCGGTGCCTCTAATCTCCTGCAAGCAGCAAAACTTTTCATGTCACATCCCTGGATGGGAGGCCAAGATGGCCTCCCCTTTTTTTATCCTTCGTTGAACTTTAACGCCAGGCCCAGGTCTAGATAACTGGAAAGCAAACAGCCCTTTTTCATGTTCCCTGCAAGGGAGGCCCAGTGCCTCCCTCTTTTTTTGCCCCGGCACCAGGCCATTCTCCTTGTTTAAACCGACTCAGGCTGGACTAGGATGAAGCCTAGGAGGCCCGCATGCGCAAAAAAACCGCCCTTATCCACGGCGCCCATCAGGGCGATCGCCACTTTGGCGCCATGGCTACCCCCATCTACCAAAGCAGCACCTTTCGCCAGGCCCCTGACCACCCGGGCCCCTATCAATACAGCCGGGGCGCCAACCCCAGCCGCCAGGCGCTGGAGGACCAGATAGCCCTGTTGGAAGAGGGCGAGCGCGGCTTTGCCTTTGCCTCCGGTATGGCCGCCATCACGGCGGTGATGATGTTGCTGCGCCCCGGCGATCAGGTCTTGCTGACCCAGGACTTGTACGGCGGCACCTACAGGTTGATGGAACAGGTGATGGCCCCTTTCGGCCTAAAGGCCTGTTATGTAGACAGCAGCCAACCCCAGGAAGTGGCCGCCGCCATCACCCCCGACAGCCGCATGCTCTATGTGGAAACCCCGGCCAACCCCCTGCTCAGCATCACCGATCTCAGTGCCATGGCCAGCCTGGCCCAACAGCACGGCCTGCTGCTGGTGGTGGATAACACCTTCGCCACCCCCTATTGGCAAAACCCCCTGGCCTTGGGGGCCGATCTGGTGGTGCACAGCGCCACCAAGTACCTGGGAGGCCATTCCGATCTGTTGGCCGGCCTGGCGGTGAGCCGCTCGGCCGAGTTGGGGCGGCGGCTTTTTCGCATCCAGGCCAGTACCGGAGCCGTTCTTGGACCCCAGGACTGTTTCTTGCTGCAAAGGGGTATCAAGACCCTGGGAGTACGGATGGAGGGCATCGAAGACAATGCCCGGCAGCTGGCCCCCTGGCTGGCAGCTCAGCAGGCGGTGCGCCGGCTCTATTATCCCGGCCTTGCCGCGCCGGAGGCCAAGGCGGCACACCAGCGACAATGCGGCGGTTTTGGCGGCATTATCAGCCTGGAATTGGACAGCGCCGAGCGGGCCCTGGCCTTGGCCAGGGGTTGCCACTACTTTGCCCTGGCCGACAGCCTGGGCGCCGTTGAAAGCCTTATCAACCTGCCGGCCCGCATGAGCCACGGCGCCTTGCCCGCCGCCACCCGCCAACGCCTAGGCATCAGTGACAGCCTGGTGCGCCTGTCGGTGGGCCTGGAGGACATCGACGATCTCAAGGCCGACCTGGCCCAGGCCTTGGCTCCATAAAAAACCCCGGCTTAGGCCGGGGTCTTCATCAAGCTACGTCTTGGGGCAAGTCCTGGAAGTACTGGCCCAAGAAATCGTCAAACGGCTGGCTGTCCTCGGCCTCCAAGGCCTCCTGCGCCGCCAGGGAACGTTGGGTCTCCTGCTCGAAGAAAGCCGGGCTCCACCTGCGATAGGAGGCGGCCAGCAGGGCTTGTCTGTGCTGTTGAGCCAGGGCCAGGCCCAGTTGGCCGTTGTCCCTATCGTCCATTGCAGCCAGCAGCCGGGCCGAGGGGGTCAGGCTGGAGTCCTGCATCTTGTTCTCCTGCACCGCCAGGCTTTGGCGATAGGCGTCGCCGCCCTGTTCCGCGTCCAGACCGTCGGCAAGGCGTTGCCAGACCGGCAGCAATTCGGCAAACCAGTCGGCCATGGCCAAAGGCTGGCCCTGGCGTTGGAGCATCAAGCCGGGCTTGCGTCCTTCCAGTACCGTGGCCTGGTAGTTGGCCAGGTTTTCGCTCCACTGGGTGTTGTCCAGCACCGGCGCGTCCAGCAGCAGGCAGGACAGCAGGAAGATATCCATAAAACGCACCGTGTCCTCGTCCACCCCCAGGGGGCTGAAGGGGTCCACGTCCAGTGCCCGCACTTCCACGTATTGGACGCCGCCCCTTTCCAGGGCCTCGGTGGGCTTTTCCCCCCGCTCGGTCACCCGCTTGGGACGGATGGGGGCATAGAGTTCGTTTTCAATCTGCAGCAGGTTGGCGTTGAGCTGGCGGTATTGGCCGTCAACCTTGACACCGATCTTGGCAAACTCTTCGCTGGGGGTGGCGATGACCTGGCGCAGATCGCGGATATAGCCGTCGATGCTGTTGTGGTCGATGCGCAGCCCGGCCTGGGCGGAACTGGTATAGCCCAGGTCCGACAGGCGCAGGGAGGTGGCATAAGGCAGGAATAAGGTGCCCTTGCCGCGCTTTTCAAAGGGCAGGTGGTGGCCCCTGCCCCCCAGGAAGGAGCCGCACAGGGACGGAGAGGCCCCGAACAGGTAGGGCAGCACCCATACCAGGCGCCGGTAATTGCGCAGCAGCCCCATGTAGGCGCTGGACTGATCCCCTTCGGACCAGTGCTGCCAGAAGGCGTCGGGCAAGGAGAAGTTGTAATGCACCCCGGCGATCAGCTGCATCATGGCGCCATAACGGTTCTTCAGGCCTTCCCGATAGACCCTTTTCATGCGGCCAATGTTGGAACTACCGTAATCGGCCAGGGGAATGCTGTTCTGGTCTTCCACATAACAGGGCATGGACAAAGGCCACAGCACCTCGTCACCCAGATGGGCCTGGGTGAAAACGTGGATGTCGGACAAAGACGCCATCAACTGCTCCACCGAGTCACTGACCGGGGTGATGAACTCCAGCAGGTTTTCGGCAAAGTCGGTGGTGATGAACTCGTGGGTCAGGGTTGAACCCAGGGCCTTGGGGTGGCCTGACAGGGCCATACGGCCTTCAGGAGCAATCCGCAGCGTTTCCCTTTCTACACCCCTTCTGGGGTTGAACAGCAGGGACAATGCGTCTTGGGCCGCCAAAGCATCGAGGCGGCGTTGCAGCTGGTTCAGCAAAGAAAACCTTCCCATTTAAGCCGAGGTTGAGTCCAATCTAGACGACAAGATGACGCCCTGGCAAACCCCGGCATGCCATTACCAATGGCGCTAAGCGTAATGGTACTCTGGCCCCGGATGCAAAAGCTTTGTGATTGAGATCACCAAAAGAGGCTGCAACCTTTCAATTGGTTCTTAGGTTATAAGCGAAGGGAATTGTCGCCAAGGCCCCGCCGTTCCTACAATTCGCTTTTGCTTAAACGACAGGTTGCGACATGTTTGCGATATGGAACCGCTTTCCCCTCTGGCAGAAGGTGCTGGCTGGCTTTGTGCTGGGCATATTGGCCGGGGTAGTGCTGGGTGACAAGGCCCAATACCTCAAACCCCTGGGCGATGGCTTTATCCGCCTTATCAAGATGCTGGTCGTGCCCCTGGTCTTCTTTGCCATCATCAGTTCCATCACCGCCATGGGCAGCGGCGACAACCTCAAACGCCTCGGCCTTAAGACCATTGGCCTGTTCCTGCTGACCGCCCTTATCGCCTCGGTGCTGGGCATGGCGGTGGGCAGTCTCTTTGACTGGGACTTTGGCAAACAGCTGGTGCCCAGCGACTATACACCCAAGACCATTCCTGCCGTCAGCCAGGTGTTCTTGGACTTCCTGCCCACCAACCCGGTCCAGGCCATGGCCGAGGGCAACATCCTGCAGATCATCGTTTTTGCCGCCCTGGTGGGTATTGCCATCAACGTCGTGGGTGAAAAGGCCGAGCCGGTGCGCAAGTTTGCCGTGGCCGGTAGCGAAGTGATGTTCCAGATCACCCGTTTTGTAATGCAACTGACTCCGTTTGGCGTCTTGGGCCTGATGGCCTGGGTGGTGGGCGCCTATGGCCTGGCGGCACTGTTGCCCCTGGCCAAGTTTGTGGCGGCCATCTACATCGCCTGCCTTATCCATATCATCGTGGTTTATGGCGGCCTGGTGAAACTGGCCGGCTTCAGCCCGCTGCGTTTTTTCAAGGCGGTGTTTCCGGCCCAGATGGTGGCCTTCACCACGGCCTCCAGCTACGGCACCCTGCCCATGTCCACCAAGGTGGTGACCGAGAACCTCCATGTCTCTCCCAAATACACCAGCTTCGTGCTGCCCCTGGGAGCCACCATCAACATGGACGGCTGTGGCGGTATCTACCCGGCCATCAGCGCCATCTTCATCGCCCATATCTACAACCAGCCCCTGGAGCTGGTCCACTACGTGCTGATCGGCCTGACCGCCACCCTGGCCTCGGTGGGCACGGCCGGCGTGCCCGGCACCGCCATGGTGATGCTGACCGTCACCCTCAACGCCGTTGGCCTGCCCCTGGAGGGCATCGCCTTTATCGCCGCCATAGACCGCATCCTCGATATGATGCGCACCGCCACCAACGTCACCGGTGACATGATGGTGGCCCTGGTAGTGGGCAACAGCGAACAACAGGTGGACCTGACCCAAACCCAGGCTCTGCCGGCCAACGCCTTGCCCAACAGCTAAGCTGGCCAGAATGGCAACAGGGCAGTAAGCTTTTGGCTTACTGCCCTTTTTTATAGCTATGACCCATGGCCAGACTCTTTCTTATCCCCCTAGCCCTTTGCATCCTCTGGTACCTGGTGATGAATCACTTCCAGATCCCCTTTGAACGGGGCCGTAAGGGCTTTTATTGGATCATCGGCCTCAGTGCCTTCCTTATCGGTTTTCTGTCCCTGATGCTGCATCTGACGGCCTCCTCCTAAGAGGGCCGTCGAGACGGGGGATTGGGGATAACGGCAGGTTGCCGGAGCGCAAATGCAAAAAACCCGCTCAGTGAGCGGGTTTTTCTTTAATATGGCGCGACCGGGAGGACTCGAACCTCCAACCGCCTGGTTCGTAGCCAGGTACTCTATCCAGTTGAGCTACGGTCGCATAACTTGGGGTTTTTATCTGAATGGCGCGACCGGGAGGACTCGAACCTCCACCCGCCTGGTTCGTAGCCAGGTACTCTATCCAGTTGAGCTACGGTCGCAGTCTTCAGACAAAAAACGCTTACCAATGGTAAGCGCTGCTCGACACAAATCAAGATGGCGCGACCGGGAGGACTCGAACCTCCAACCGCCTGGTTCGTAGCCAGGTACTCTATCCAGTTGAGCTACGGTCGCATAACTTGGGGTTTTTATCTGAATGGCGCGACCGGGAGGACTCGAACCTCCAACCGCCTGGTTCGTAGCCAGGCACTCTATCCAGTTGAGCTACGGTCGCATCTTGAAAGTGTCGATGGCGGTGAGGGGGGGATTCGAACCCCCGATGGGCTTTTGACCCATACTCCCTTAGCAGGGGAGCGCCTTCAGCCTCTCGGCCACCTCACCTCGACGGATGCGAATATTACCGGAACGACTTGGCAAGTCAAACCCTTTTTCCAGAGATATCGCCTGCTTGCACAGCCTTTAAACAATCCGGATAGAAAAACGGCAACCTTGGTTAAAAGGTTGCCGTTTCAAGGAATCGACAATCAAAAAACTTAGTAGTTGCCGTCTGGCTCGTTGGGATCTTTCTCAGCCTGGATACGCTGGTAAATTTCCTCACGGTGCACGGACACTTCCTTGGGTGCGTTGACGCCAATGCGCACCTGGTTGCCCTTAACACCCAGCACAGTTACGGTAACTTCATCACCGATCATCAGGGTTTCGCCGACACGGCGAGTCAGAATCAGCATCGCTTTGCTCCTTGCAATGAAAGCCGCTCAATTGCTTCATTTTCAATTTAGTATAAAGCCAACCCCTTGAACCTCAAGAAAATTGACCGAATATTCACCATCGGGTCAGCTGCTGGACTTCTGGGGTATCAACGCGCGGTGCAGATGGCGGACACTCTCTTCCATCTGAGCCCGGTCCACCAACAGCGAATAACGCTTGGGGGTGGTCCGGAATAACCGCTGTTCAATGCCTTGTTCGCCCAGCACCCGAGAGATGAGGGACGCCATCTTGGTATCGGCTTCAAAGCCGCCACCAATGACGGACACCTTGGCCACGGTATTGTCACACTGCACTTTAGCACCACCCAGCGCAATTGCACTGGCCTGTACCATGGGCAGGGCCTGGCCGAGGTCGGCCAAGGGTACAGTAAAAGTCAGGGGTTTGCCTGTTTCAAACACAGTGTCCAACAAATCGGCATCGATACCGGCATCCTGCAGGGGAGACAGCAAACGGCCCGGGGCCGCCTGGTCCAAACCTTCGCCGCTGACCTCGATAAGGGCAGACTGGCCACAGCAGGCCACACCACAAACCCCTTCATCGGCGCTGTCGCCATAAGTGATAAGGGTGCCCTGCCCTTCACTGAAACTCGACAGCACCCGCAGCGGCACCTGGAACTGGCCGGCAAACTCCACCGAACGCACCTGCAGTACCTTGGCACCCTGGGCCGCCAAGGCCAGCATGGAGTCAAAGTCGATGCTGTCCAAGCGCCGGGCCTGAGGTTCGATACGAGGGTCGGTGGTGTAAATGCCGTCCACGTCGGTGAAGATCTGGCACTCGCTGGCCTTGAGAGCCGCCGCCAGGGCTACCGCCGTGGTGTCTGAGCCGCCACGGCCCAAAGTGGTGATGGCGTTGTCGGGGCCACGGCCCTGAAAGCCGGCCACGATCACCACCTGGCCACGGGCCAGGGCCTGGTCCATGACGGCGGTGTCGACTTTGAGGATACGGGCTTTACCGTGGCGATGGTCGGTTTGGACACGGACCTGATCGCCAGTCAGGGAAAGGGCGGGTTGGCCCCGCGCCTTGAGAGCCATGGCCAGCAGGGCGATGGTGGTCTGCTCGCCGGTGGCGAGCAGTACATCCAATTCCCTGGGGTCGGGATCGGCACAGAGGGCCTGCGCCATGGTGATCAGCCGGTTGGTTTCACCAGCCATGGCAGAGACCACCACCACCAGGTCGTGGCCCTGTTTGCGCGTAGCAATGATCCGTTCAGCGACGGCTTCGATGCGTGCCAAGGTGCCAACCGAGGTACCACCGAACTTCTGAACAATCAGAGCCATTTAGAGGCGCGCCTGCACCCAGTCCTTGACGGTGGCCAGGGCGCCGCTGAGGGCGGCCACGTCGGTGCCACCAGCCTGGGCCATGTCGGGACGGCCACCGCCCTTGCCACCTACCTGGGCGGCCACCATGCCCACCAGTTCCCCAGCCTTGACCTTGGCAGTCAGGCCTTTGGAGACACCGGCGATCAGGCTGACCTTGCCGTCGGCGGGCACGGCCAGTACCACCACGGCTTCACCCAGTTTGTCTTTGAGCTTGTCCACCAGTTCACGCAGGGACTTGGGATCGGCGCCGGGCAGCTCGGCTACCAGCAGTTTGGTACCGCCCAGGTCTTCGGCCTGTTCGGCCAGGGCACTGCCGGCACTGGCGGCCAGTTGCGCCTTGGCCTTTTCCAGTTCCTTTTCCAGCTGCTTGGTCTTGTCCAACTGCTGGGCAAAGCGGTCGGCAAGGCCGGCCACGTCGGTTTTCAGGCTGCCGGCCAGCTCACCCAGGAGCTGCTCGCGCCCTTGCAGCCATTCCAGGGCTGCTTCACCGGTGACCGCTTCGATACGGCGCACGCCAGCGGCGATACCGCCTTCGGAGATCACCTTGAAGAGGCCGATGTCGCCGGTACGGCTGACATGGGTACCGCCGCACAGTTCGATGGAGAAGTCCCCCATCTGCACAACCCGCACTTCGTCGTCGTACTTCTCGCCAAACAGGGCCATGGCACCGGCGGCCTTGGCTTCTTCGATTTGCATCAGGCGGGTGGTGACGGCGTGGTTGGCACGAATTTCGTTGTTGACCAGGCGCTCAATCTCGCTGATCTCAACCCCCTTGACCCCTTCGAAGTGGGAGAAGTCAAAACGCATGCGCTCACTGTCCACCAGTGAGCCTTTCTGGGTCACGTGCTCACCCAGCACCTTGCGTAGGGCGGCATGGGCCAGGTGGGTGGCGCTGTGGTTGAGGCGGATGGCGTCGCGGCGGGTCTTGTCCACTTCGGCCTTGAGCTTGTCACCCAGCTTGATGCTGCCTTCGGCCACTTTACCGTGGTGTACGAAGGCGTCACCGCTCTTGGTGGTATTGTGGATCAGGATACGGGCACCGTCGCTGCTCAGCTCGCCGGTGTCACCCACCTGGCCGCCGGACTCGCCGTAGAAGGGGGTACGTTCCAGTACCACCAGCACCTCGTCACCGGCTTGGACGCTGTCTACGGCGTCGCCACCTTTGAACAGGGCCACCACAGGGGAGACGTCACGGACGCCGTCATAACCGGAGAACTGGGTCTGGCAGTCGATGTCCAAACGGCTGTTGTAGTCGGCACCGAAGTTGGACGCCTGCTTGGCGCGCTGGCGCTGGGCTTCCATGGCGGTTTCAAAACCAGCTTCGTCCAGGGTCAGGCCGCGCTCACGGGCCACGTCGTTGGTCAAGTCCACCGGGAAGCCGTAGGTGTCGTAAAGCTTGAACACCACGTCACCGGGAATGACGCTGCCTTGGATGTCGGCCAGGGCTTCATCCAGCAGTTTGAGACCACGCTCCAGGGTTTTGCGGAACTGCTCTTCTTCCATCAGCAGTGCCTTCTCGATGATGGCCTGCTTTTCCTTGAGCTCGGGGTAGGCATCACCCATCACGTCGATAAGGGCAGCCACCAGCTTGTAGAAGAAGGGCTCACTGGCTCCCAACTGAGCACCGTGGCGCACGGCGCGGCGCACGATACGGCGCAGCACATAACCCCGGCCTTCGTTGGACGGCATAACCCCGTCCACCACCAGGAAAGAGCAGCTACGGATGTGGTCAGCCACCACCCGCAGGGATTTGTTTTCCAGATCTTCGCTACCTATGGCCTTGGCAGCGGCCTTGATCAGGTGCTGGAAGATGTCGATTTCGTAGTTGGAATGCACGTGCTGAAGGATGGCGCTGATGCGCTCCAGGCCCATGCCGGTGTCGACGCTGGGCTTGGGCAGCGGCTCCATGCGGCCGTCACCATGACGGTTGAACTGCATGAAGACGATGTTCCAGATCTCGATGTAGCGATCGCCGTCTTCTTCCGGGCTGCCCGGAGGGCCACCCCAGATGTGCTCGCCGTGGTCGTAGAAGATCTCGGTGCAGGGGCCACAGGGACCGGTGTCACCCATGGACCAGAAGTTGTCGGACGCATAAGGGGCGCCCTTGTTGTCGCCGATACGGATGATGCGGTCGGTGGGCACACCCACTTCCTTGGCCCAGATGTCGTAGGCTTCATCATCGGTTTCGTAGACGGTCACCCAGAGTTTTTCCGCCGGCAGCTTGACCACCTGGGTCAGGAATTCCCAGGCGTACTGAATGGCCCCTTCCTTGAAGTAGTCGCCGAAGCTGAAGTTGCCCAGCATTTCAAAGAAGGTGTGGTGGCGGGCGGTGTAGCCAACGTTCTCGAGGTCGTTGTGCTTACCGCCGGCACGGACGCAGCGCTGGGAGCTGGTGGCGCGGGTATAGGCGCGCTTGTCGGAACCCAGGAAGACGTCCTTGAACTGCACCATACCGGCGTTGGTGAACAGCAAGGTGGGGTCATTGCCCGGGATCAAGGAGCTGGAAGGCACTATTTGGTGCCCTTTGTCCTTGAAGTAGTTCAAGAAAGCGTCACGTATCTCAGCGCTGGTCATGCTCATGGAAAATCCTGTAGTTGTCGTCCTGGTGCACGGCGTTCAGGAGCGCTCGGCTTTGGCCAAAACGGCACGGATCTGTTCGGGACTGAAGCCCCTGCTGGACAGATACCTTGCCCTTTTTGCCCAGTCTTTCGGGCTCGTGATGGCGGCGTCGCGAAATCGCCTATTATAGGCAGCTTGCGCCTGTGCGGACCAGTCGGGCAATTGCTCTGTCAATGCAGCCTTGCCCACCTCATCGGGGATGCCTTTCTGGCTCAGCTCAGCCTGGATGCGCATGGGCCCGTAGCCCTTTTGCAGCAAGCGTCGCACGGCACTTTCGGCATAACGGTAATGATCCAGCCAGCCTTGCGCAAGCAGCTTCTCTACAAGCGACTGAATTTCAGATGAAGAAAAGCCCCTGCGGGCCAGTTTATCGGCCAATTCGCGGGGGCTGTGTTCACGTAAGGCAAGCAGCCGCATGGCTGCCTGCTTTATGTCGTCACTCAGAGCTCGTCTCCTTCTGCCACGGCTTCGCTCAGGTCACTTTCAGCGGCAGGGGTGGCGGATACCAGCAGGCGCTCGCGCAGCTGGCTTTCGATTTCGTGGGCGATGTCTTTGTTTTCCAGCAGGAACTTAACGGCGTTGGCCTTGCCTTGGCCGATCTTGTCGCCCTTGTAGCTGTACCAGGCACCGGCTTTGTCCACCAGTTTCTGGGCCACACCCAGGTCGATCAGCTCGGCTTCCTTGGAGGTACCGGCACCGTACATGATCTGGAACTCGGCCTGTTTGAAGGGCGGCGCCACCTTGTTCTTGACCACCTTGACGCGGGTTTCGTTACCCACCACTTCGTCCCCTTCCTTGACGGCGCCGGTACGGCGGATGTCCAGGCGCACAGAAGCGTAGAACTTCAGGGCGTTACCACCGGTGGTGGTTTCGGGGTTACCGAACATCACACCGATCTTCATCCGGATCTGGTTGATGAAGACGCACAGGGTGTTGGATTTCTTGATGTTGGCGGTCAGCTTACGCAGAGCCTGGGACATCAGGCGGGCTTGCAGGCCCACGTGGCTGTCGCCCATCTCGCCTTCGATTTCCGCTTTCGGGGTCAGGGCGGCCACGGAGTCGACAATCACCACGTCAACGGCGCTGGAGCGCACCAGCATGTCGCAGATCTCCAGGGCCTGCTCGCCGGTGTCGGGCTGGGACACCAAAAGGTCGTCCACGTTGACGCCCAGTTTGCGGGCATAGATGGGGTCCAGTGCGTGTTCGGCGTCGATAAAGGCGCAGGTCTTGCCCTGCTTCTGGGCTTCGGCAATGACCTGCAGGGTCAGGGTGGTTTTACCGGAGGACTCAGGCCCGAAAATCTCGACGATACGGCCAAACGGCAGGCCACCGATGCCAAGGGCGATATCCAGGCCCAAAGAGCCGGTAGATACGGAGTCGATGCTCAGTACCTGGCTGTCGCCCATACGCATGATGGAACCTTTGCCAAACTGGCGCTCGATTTGACCCAACGCAGCGGCAAGGGCTTTCTGTTTGTTGTCGTCCATTTCCGGCTCCTGAGATCCGTAAGAAGAGGTTAAGCAGTTGCAGGGAAGTATACTGTATGACCGTACAGTATCAACCCCTGTATGGAGGGATTTTTTGCAAAAGTCCGTGCAAGGCCGCAAAAACGGCTTGCAGCCTGACGTCTTGGCGATTGCCGTCAAAATGAAAGCATTGGCACTGGGTTTGCCCGGCGCTGGCCCAGGCCATCCAGACCGTGCCCACCGGCTTGTCGGAGCTGCCGCCGTCCGGGCCGGCAATGCCACTGGTGGCCACCGCCAAATCGGCCCCTGCCGCCAGGCGTGCCCCTTCGGCCATCTCCCGCACCACCGCTTCAGACACGGCGCCAAACTGGTCGAGGCTGGCGCTGCTGACCCCAAGGCGGCGCATCTTGGCGGCGTTGGCGTAGGTGACAAAGGCCTCGTCAAACCAGGAAGAAGAGCCCGCCACCTCGGTGATGGCACCGGCGATAAGGCCGCCGGTGCAAGACTCGGCACTGGTCAGCCGCACCCCGGCTTGCTTGGCGGCCTGGCCCAGTTGGGCGGCCAGTTGGGCAATGCTGTCCCAGCTTGGATGGGTGGACATGGGTCGGCTCCTGGCATTGATGCTGCCCGCCATTATGCCGACTCCAAAGCCCGGTGCAACCGCCCTCAGGCCAGTTGGAACTGGCTGATGGCCTCCTGGATGATATGGCGCCCTATAGGCAGGGCCGAGGTCGCCGCCGGAGAGGGGGCATTGCAGACATTGATGGTGCGGGGGGTACGAACAAAGAGGAAGTCGTCCACCAATTTGCCGTCCTTGGACACCGCCTGGGCCCGCACCCCGGCAGGGTACGGCAACAGGTCGTCCTTGCCGACGCTGGGGCAGTACTTTTGCACCTCCTTCAAGTAGCCGCCCTTGAACAGGGAGTTTCGCAGCTCCTTGAGCCCGGGCTTGAGGTTATCCCTAAGCACCTTGCGGATGCCGCCATAGCCCAGGGTGGCCAGGCTGTCGGCCAGGGAAAAGTCGGTCTTGCGGTAGCCTTCCCGTTTGAAGGCCAGCACAGCGTTGGGGCCGACGGTAACGGTGCCGTCGATCATCCGGGTCAGATGTACCCCCAGAAAGGGCATGTTGGGATCCGGTATGGGGTAGATGAGGTGGTTGACTATCTGGTTGTGCTTGGGCGGCAGTAAATAGTACTCGCCCCTGAACGGGCAGATACGAAAGTCCGGCTGCAGTCCCAGCATGCGCACCACCCGGTCGGCCATCAGCCCCGAGCAGGACAGCAGGTAGCGGCCGGCCAAGTCGCCACTGCCGGTCTCTACTCTTATGTCCTGGGCGCTTTCCTTAAGCCCGGTGACTTGGGTGTTAAAACGGATCTCCCCACCGGCCTCGGTAAAGCGCTTGGCCATGGCCTGGGTCACCTGGCGGTAGCTGACAATGCCGGAGGACGGCACAAAGATGCCCCCCAGGCCGACGATATTGGGTTCGCGCTCCTTGAGTTCGGCGCCGGACAACCAGTAGCGCTCCAGGCCGTTGGCCTCGGTGCGTTGCCACAGGGCCTGCATCCGGGTCATTTCCAGCTCGTTGGTGGCCACCAGCAACTTGCCGCAGGACTGGTAGGCAATGGCGTTCTCGTCGCAAAAGCGCTTGGTGTCGCGGTTACCTTCCAGGCAAAAGCGGGCCTTGAGGCTGCCCGGGGTGTAATAGACGCCGGCGTGAATGACCCCCGAGTTGTGCCCGGTCTGGTGGCAGGCCACCGAGGCTTCTTTTTCCAGCACCACCACCTTTTTGCCGGGAAAGCGCTCCAGCAGCTGCATGGCGGTGGACATGCCGACAATGCCGGCACCGATGATAATAAAGTCGTACATCCTGACCTCGTCTGGCGGTTACTGGTTGGGCACGCGCAGGGTCTTGGCGTGGGTGAAGTAGCCGCGCTGGCGCATCAGTTCCCGGCGCAGCCCCTCGTGGGCGGTGAAGCGGTCACGGCCGTGCAGCCAGAAATGGTTGTTGAGCAGCAAAAAGCTGCCCACCGGCACCGGCACCGACAGTTTCGCGCCAGAGCCTTCTAGGGATTCGGACAGGTCGGTCAGCCAGTTGCCCTCGCTAAAATCCTTGGGTTGTACGAACTGGTCAATGTAGGCCATCACCGGCTGGCCGTCCCGGTCCACATCAAAAATGGGGTGGAACACATCCTGGGTGGTGTTCTTGCTGGGGGGCGCCGCAAAGCGCATGGGCTGGTGGGCCAGGGGGTGGCGGGCAAACAGGGCCAGCTCTTCCCAGTCGTCCAGGTGCAGCAGCAGGGAGTTACCCCCTTCCATGTTCTGCTCGTCTATTTTCAGCATCAACACATAGTCGGTGTCCTGCTCGACGAAGGTGCCGTCGTTGTGCAGCTCCATCACCCGGTGGGGCTTTCTCAGGTAGCTGTCGGAGTTATCGGTGTTTTGCACCACGAAACGGGCGTAATACTGGCCGCTCATGGCGTCGAAGTTGGAGCGGCCGAACAGGTGGGCCACCGCCGTGGTAAAGCGCACCATGTCCTCGGCTTGCTCCACCTTATCGAGGCCTGCTGGGGTAACCAGCAAGGCGCCGCTTTGGCGGTCCACCAGGGTGGATACCAGCAGCGGTTGCAACTGGTTAGCACAGAGGTCGTCCAGTATTTTGGCCACCCGAAAGCGCAGCATGGACTTGTATTCCAGAGCCTGTACCGGCCAGGGAGCGATGGCGGCCAAGAAGGCGTCCACCACCGCCTTGTCGAACTTAAGTTCCAGCAGGCGCGGGCTGTAAGGAGAAGGGGCCAGGGAAAATCCCTGGGATGACAAGGCATGGGGATTGGCGACGGACATGGGCTTACCTCTACTGGGACGTCGGGGTGCTGGCGCACAAAAATGACATTATTCAAAAATATCTACATTTTTGATCTTTATCAATACTTCATCCTTTTGCGGCACCCTCTGCCCTGCCGTTATACTCTCGCCGGCGACAACAGCATGTTCAGGGAGCCTATGACCAGTACCGAAGAAAAGGGCAATCTGGCCGACGCCGCCTACGGGCGACTGAAGCGGGATATCACCGAGGGGCACTTCACCCCCGGCGACAAGCTCTTGATGAGCAGCCTCAAGGCGCGCTATGAGATAGGTGCTGGCCCCATGCGCGAGGCCCTGTCCCGCCTGGTAGCCGAGCGACTGGTCACCGCCGAGAGCCAAAAGGGCTTTCGGGTGGCGCCCATGTCGGTGGCCCAGCTGCAAGACCTTTACTATGCCCGGGCCCAGCTGGAGGCCCTGGTTACCGAATTGGCGGTGCAAAAAGGCGGCGACAACTGGGAAGCGGGGATCATCGCCGCCGCCCATACCCTGTCACGGGTCACCCAGGTGCAAAGCGCCGAGGAAATGCTGTCGGTCTGGGACAGCCGCCACAAGGCCTTCCATAACGCCATCGCCGCCGGTTGCGGCTCGGACAAGCTAATGGAGCTGCGCTCCACCATGCTCGACCAGGTAGAGCGCTACCGCCAGCTGTGGCTAAGGGAAACGGTGTTCAGCACTGACGCCCTGGCCCTGAAACGGGATGAGCACAAAGACCTGGTGACGGTGCTGCTGTCCGGCGACAGCCAGCAGGCCAGGGCCATGATGTTCGACCATATGATGACCCCCGTACCCATCATTACCGAGATTTTGCGGGCCAGGGGCCTGGTGTAAGCCGCCCCTTCCCTTAACAAGGCAACGAAGAAGACAAGATGCAAAACCCCGTGAACAGCCTGGCCAACCTGGAACAGCACACTCCCATGATGCAGCAGTACCTGCGCATCAAAGCCCAACACCCCGAGGTGCTGCTTTTCTACCGCATGGGTGACTTCTATGAGCTCTTCTATGACGACGCCAAGAAGGCCTCTGCCCTGCTGGATATCTCCCTGACCGCCCGGGGCCAGAGCGGCGGCCAGAAGATCCCCATGGCCGGTATTCCCTACCACGCCGCCGAAGGCTACCTGGCCAAGGCCGTGGCCATGGGCGAGTCGGTGGCCATCTGTGAACAGATTGGCGATCCGGCCACCAGCAAGGGCCCGGTGGAACGCCAGGTGGTGCGCATCGTCACCCCAGGCACCGTCAGTGAAGAAGCGCTGCTCACCGAAAAGCGCGACAACCTGCTGGCCGCCGTTTACGGCAAAGATGGCCGCTACGGCTATGCCACCCTGGATATCACCTCCGGGCGCTTTTTGGTGTCCGAGCCACAGGGGGAAGACGACCTTAAGGCGGAACTGCAGCGCACCAGCCCGGCCGAGCTGCTCTACCCGGAAGACTTTGACCTGGCCTTGCTGGGGGACCGCAAAGGCCTGCGCCGCAGGCCCCTGTGGGAATTTGACCTAGACACGGCCCAGCGCACCCTGACCCAGCAGTTTGGTACCCGCGACCTGGTGGGCTTCGGGGTACAGGACGCCAAGAGCGCCCTGTGCGCCGCCGGCTGCCTGCTGCAATACCTCAAAGACACCCAGCGCACCGCCCTGCCCCATATCCGCGCCATCAAGCTGGAAGCCGAAGACGAAGCGGTGGTGCTGGACGCGGCCACCAGGCGCAACCTGGAGCTGACCCAGAGCCTTGCCGGCAGCACCGACAACACCCTCTTTTCGGTGCTGGACCGCTGCGCCACCCCCATGGGGTCGAGGCTGCTGGGCCGCTGGCTGCACCGGCCGCTTAGGGACATCCAGGTGATCAACGGCCGCCTGGACGCCATCGACTACCTGGGCCAGCAACTGCTGGACGCCAGTCTGAAAGATCTGATGAAACAGGTGGGGGATCTGGAAAGGGTGATGGCGCGGGTGGCCTTACGCTCGGCCAGGCCCCGGGATCTGGTGCGGCTGCGAAGCGCCCTTGGCACCCTGCCAGAGCTTGGCGCCTTGCTGGCCGGTACCCAGGGCCGTCTGGCCAGCCTTGAGCGGGATTGCGCGCCCCTGCCGGAGCTGTACCAGCTACTGTCGGACGCCATCATCGACAACCCGCCGGTGCTTATTCGCGACGGCGGCGTGATCCGCCCCGGCTTTAACAGCGAGCTGGACCAGTATCGGGCCCTGTCCAAGGGCGCCACCGATTTTCTCGAGCATATCGAGGCGCGGGAGCGCCAGCGCACCGGCGTCAGCACCCTCAAGGTGGGTTTTAACAAGGTACATGGCTACTTCATCGAACTGACCCGGGCCCAGTCCCACCTGGCCCCCAGCGACTATGTACGCCGCCAGACCCTGAAGAACACCGAGCGCTACATTATCCCCGAACTCAAGGAGTACGAGGACAAGGTGCTGACCAGCCAGGGCAAGGCCCTGGCCCTGGAAAAACAGCTCTACGAAGGGCTGTTTGACGCCCTGCACCCCCGCCTTGACCAGCTGCTGCGCCTGGCCGATGCCTGCGCCGAGCTGGACCTGCTGGCCAACCTCTGTGAGCGTGGCCAAACCCTGGACTACTGCCGCCCCGATTTACAGGCAGACCGGGGCATACGTATCGACGGTGGCCGCCACCCGGTAGTGGAAGTGGTGCTGGACAGCCCCTTTATCGCCAACCCGGTGGCCCTGACCGACAGCAAACATATGCTGATGGTCACAGGCCCCAACATGGGCGGTAAGTCCACCTACATGCGCCAGACCGCCCTAATCACCCTGATGGCCCATATCGGCTGCCCGGTGCCGGCCCAAAGCGCCCAGATAGGGCTGGTGGACCGCATCTTTACCCGCATCGGCGCCGCCGACGACCTGGCCTCTGGCCGCTCCACCTTTATGGTGGAGATGACCGAGACCGCCACCATCCTCAACAACGCCAGCGACCGCAGCCTGGTGCTGATGGACGAGATAGGCCGTGGTACCTCCACCTACGACGGCCTGTCCCTGGCCTGGGCGGTGGCGGACTTCCTGGCCCGCCAAAGCCGCAGCCTGACCCTGTTCGCCACCCATTATTTCGAGCTGACAGCCCTGGCCGAACAGCTGGACGGGGTGGAGAACGTTCACCTGGATGCGGTGGAGCACGGCGATACCGTCACCTTTATGCACGCGGTGCAAAGTGGGCCGGCCAGCAAGAGCTTTGGCCTGCAGGTGGCGCTGTTGGCAGGGGTACCCAAAGGGGTGGTCAAAGCGGCCAGATTCAAGTTGCAGGAGCTGGAAGGCCACAAGGCCCTGGCCCCGGTGGCGGCGCCCCGGCAAATGGACCTTGGCCTAAACGAAGAGCCGGCTGTGGTCAGCCGGCTCAAGGCACTGGATGTGGATGCCCTAACCCCCAAAGACGCCTTGATGCTGCTCTACCGGCTCAAGGAGGAGGCCCAGGGTTAATCGCTGAACAAAGCTTCGGCGTTCAAACCTTCCTGGAACAGGCGTTCTTTGAGGCGCCTTAGGGCCTCGACCTGGATTTGGCGGACCCGTTCGCGGGTCAGGCCAATCTCGTGGCCCACTTCTTCCAGGGTGGCCGGTTCGTAACCCAGCAGGCCGAAACGGCGGGCCAGTACTTCACGCTGCTTGTCGGACAGTTCATCTAACCAGCGCATCAGGCTGGAGCGGATGTCGTCGTCCTGCAGCTCGAACTCGGGGCCCATTTCCTTTTCGTCGGCGATCACGTCCAGCAGCGCCTTGTCGGAATCTCCCCCAATAGGGGTGTCCACCGAACTGATACGCTCGTTGAGCCTGAGCATCTTGGCCACGTCGTCCACCGGTTTGTCGAGCTTGGTGGCGATCTCTTCCACCGTCGGCTCATGGTCCAGCTTGTGGGCCAGTTCCCGGGCGGTACGCAGGTAGACATTCAGCTCTTTGACCACGTGGATTGGCAGGCGAATGGTGCGGGTCTGGTTCATGATGGCCCGCTCTATGGTTTGGCGGATCCACCAGGTGGCGTAGGTAGAGAAGCGGAAACCCCGTTCAGGGTCGAATTTTTCTACGGCGCGAATGAGCCCCAGGTTGCCTTCTTCGATGAGATCCAGAAGGGCCAGGCCTCTGTTGTTATAGCGGCGGGCAATCTTGACCACCAAACGCAGGTTACTTTCGATCATACGCTTGCGTGAGGCTTCACAGCCCCGAAGCGCCTTACGGGAGTAGAAGACTTCTTCTTCGGCACTGAGCAGCGGGGAGAACCCGATTTCGCTCAGGTACATTTGGGTAGCGTCCAGGCTCTTTTGGAAATCGTCTCCGAGGTTGATTTCCTCTTGTTGCTCTTCAGTCTCTTCTTCGACCGTTTGCAACTCCTTCTCCATGTCTTTCGCTTCCATGTCAAAGGATTCGTCTTTCACCGTTTTTTTGCGGGCCATAGAGCCTCCTGTCAGCTGTGTCCAACACTCCGCTACTGAATCATTGTTGTTATCCTCGTTTGGGTAGTTTTAATAGTGGGTTAATGGCCTCGCCCCGGCGGCGGATCTCAAAATGGAGCTTCACGCCGTTAGTGCCGGAATCACCCTTGCGGGCAATCAATTGCCCTGCTTTAACCCACTGCTGCTCCCTGACCAGGAGGTCGTCGTTGTGTGCATAAGCGCTCAGGTATTGATCGTCATGTTTGATGATAACGAGCTTACCGTAACCCCTTAACGCACTCCCCGCATACACCACCTTGCCTGGAGCGGCGGCAAATACAGAGTCTCCCCTGTTACCACCTATGTCTAGCCCTTTGTTGCCATCCTGACGACTAGAAAAGCCTAATACTAATGGACCTTGCGTCGGCCACTGCCAGCCATGAGCTGCCGGGGCCGCCGGCTTGGCTGTAACATTTTTGTTAACAACCTGTTTACGACTGTACTGCGTCGATTCGGCCTTGGCAATCGGTTTCTTGTCAATTTTTTGACGCGGCGTCACATTTCGATGACTCACACTAGCCGGCCTTGATGACAGCTTGATGATTTGCCCAGGGAAGATGGTATAGGGAGCAGGCAGCTGGTTGCGGCTGGCCAGGTCACGGTAGTCCTGGCCGGAGCGAAAGGCGATGGAATAAAGGGTGTCTCCCTTGAGGACCCGGTAGTTGTCGCCCTTGATAGGGTCGTAATTAACTATGGTCGCCGGGGCATGTTCGGTGGAAAGGGAGATCACGGGAGCCGGCCGGTCGGCGGTACAAGCCGCCAGCAGTAGCAAGGATAGGCAGGTCAGCAGCCCCCGTTTCATGGTCCTCTCAACGCAATGCCAGATAGGCTGCCACCGCCAGCAATACAGTGGCCCAGCCCAGCCAGTCGATATAGTGGCGCAGTTTCTCCGCCATGCGGGCGCCCCCCAGGCGCATCAAACCGGCCACCAGGTAGAAGCGGGCGGCACGGCCCACCAGAGACACCAGCATAAAGGGCAGGAACAGCATCTGCATAACGCCGGCCGTCACCGTAAAGACCTTGTAAGGCAAGGGCGAGAAGCTGGCCAGCAGCACCACCCAGATACCGTAGCTGTCAAACCAGGTCTTGGCGGTGGCCAGTTTGGCCTGGTAACCCATCCACTCCACAAAGGGCAGTACCACAGGCTCAAACAGCAGCCAGCCAAGGGCAAAGCCCACCGCCCCGCCCAGCACCGAAGCGACGGTGGCCACCAGCGCAAAACGCCAGGCGCGGGCCGGCCTTGCCAGGGCCATGGGGGCCAGCATCACGTCTGTTGGCACAGGCCAGAAGATGGATTCCACAAAGCTCATTACCGCCAGGTAACGGGGCGCATGGGGGTGGGCTGCCCAGCGCAGCACCCTGTCGTAAAAAGGCGAAAATATCTTCACAAAAGCTTTCCAGAAACCAGCGGCACGAAACGCACCCACTCCACATCGTCTACCGTGTAGGTCTGTCCTTGACGGACTATCACCTTCAGCAGCTGTTGTTCTTCGCCAACCGGTATCACCATGACACCGCCGTCCGCCAACTGCTCCAGCAGGGCGCCCGGCAGGCTGGCCGGGGCGGCGGTGACAATAATGCCGTCAAAGGGACCTTTGCTGGCCCAGCCCTGCCAGCCGTCGCCATGCTTCATCTGCACATTGTGCAGGTCCAGCTTCTGCAAGCGGCGGCGGGCCTGATATTGCAGGTTCTTGATCCGCTCTACGCTGAACACTTGGCCACAAAGCTGGGCCAGTACGGCGGTCTGGTAGCCCGAGCCAGTGCCTATCTCCAGTACCTTGGCCTGGCTGGTGCCACGCAGCAGCAGCTCGGTCATCCTGGCCACTATATAGGGCTGGGATATAGTCTGGCCCTCCCCTATGGGCAGGGCGGTATTGTCGTAGGCTTTGTGGCCGAGCACGTCGTCCACAAACCAATGCCGGGGAATGTTGCCGATGGCGGCCAACACCCTCTCATTGCCGATCCCTTCCTGGCGAAGCTGGCTGACCAGCCGGGACCGCGATCCTGCGCCTTCGATGGCCATAGTCTCCCTTTTCTATTGCGCTATGGTTGCAAGGTTTCCAGCCAACTGGCCATGGGGGCCAGCATGCGGTGGGCGGTCAGGTCAATTTGCAGGGGCGTTACCGACACCTTGCCGACACTGACAGCGTGAAAATCGGTTCCGGGGCCGGCATCGGCCCCCTGGCCGGGGGGGCCCAGCCAGTAAATGGGTCGCCCCGCCGGATCCCGGGTATGGACCATGCTCTCTGCCCTGTGCCGGTAGCCCAGGCGGGTAACCTCTACTCCGGTCAGGGCCTGGCGCGGCAGGTCCGGCACATTGATATTGAGGATGTGCATGGGCGGCAGGGGATGGTCCGTCAAGCCTGCAACAATCTCCTTGGTCATAGCGGCGGCCACGTCGTAATGCTGAAGTTCGCGGCCCACCAGGCTGACGGCCACCGCCGGCAAACCCAAGTGGCGCCCCTCGGTGGCGGCCGCCACCGTGCCCGAATAGAGCACGTCGTCCCCCAGGTTGGCGCCGGCATTAACCCCGGCCACCACCAGATCCGGTTGCCAGTCGGGGAAAAGGCCGTTGATGGCCAGGTGCACGCAGTCGGTGGGGGTGCCCTTGACCGCCCAAAAGCCGTTGGCCAGCTGCTGGGCCCGCAGGGGGTTTTCCAGGGTCAGGCTGTTGGAAGCGCCGGAGCAGTTGCGGTCCGGTGCCACCACCCTGACGTCGGCAATCTCGCCCATGGCCTTGGCCAGGGCGGCGATACCGGGGGCGTGGACGCCGTCGTCGTTACTGACCAGGATCTTCATCGGTCTTTACCTCTTTCACACGTTCCGGTTCCACCAGCTCGGCCAGGTTGGCCAGCAGCGCCGTGGCAAAGCTGCCGGTGGGCAGGGTAAAACTGAGCACCAGGTCGCTGTCTTGCCACTGCCATGCAAGCTCAGGCTTGAGCCACAGGGGCCGGCGGGCGCTGTTAGCGAGCTTTTCCAGCCCTTCAAGGCGCGCCTCTTGCCCGGCCAGGGCCGCCGCTTCCAGTTCAGCGGCCGGGCCTTGGGGCTTGACGCCTCCTTTACCGTAAAGAGGGGCGGTCAGCTGCACATCCCCTTCTGCCAGGCGCTGCTGCAGGGCAGGCAACTCGTCCTGCTCGGCAACAAAGACCGAGTGGGAGCCGGCCAGCATCAGCACGTCCCCGGCCAGCACCTGGCCGGCCAGCCCTTGCTGCTGGCGATAGTCGGCCACCAGGTTGAACAGGGCCGAGCGGGCCGCCGAGATGGCCATGGCCTGGCGGGGCTTTTTCATGCGCTTGCCGGCCACCACGTCGTCAAAAAGCTTGAGGTTGCGGTCTTCATGGCCAAAGCGCTGGTCGCCGAACAGGTTGGCAAAACCCTGGGCCTGGATGGCCTCCAGGCGGCTTTGTACCAATGCCTTGTCGCTGACCTGACGCAGGCGAATGTCAAACCGGTTGGCCTTGTGGGTACCGATACGCAGTTTCTTGTTGTGGCGGCCCTTGGCCAACACCTTGAGCTCGTCGCTTTCTATGGCGCTCAGGTCCGGGTCTTCCTTGCCAGGCAACCATACCGACAGCCATTGACGGGTCACGGCATGGCGGTCTTTAAGGCCGGAGTGGGACACGTCCCGCTCCTTAAGTCCGCAGGCCTCGGCCAGCAGTTTGGCGGCCCACTGGGTGTTCATGCCACGCTTTTCGATAAGTACGAACAGGTGCTCCCCTTCGCCGCAGGGCTCAAAGCCCAGCACTTCATCTACCACGAAGTCTTCGGGTTGGGTCTTAAACAGGGCTGTGACGCTCATCGGGCTTTCTCCACCAGTACTACGGCTTCCACGGCAATGCCCTCTTCCCGGCCCACAAAACCCAGGCGCTCGGTAGTGGTGGCCTTGACGTTGATCTGGTCCAGCTCAGCGGCAAGGTCGCTGGCGATGGCCTGGCGCATGACATCGATATGGGGGGCCATCTTGGGGGCCTGGGCCATAATGGTGACGTCCAGGTTACCCAAGCGGTAGCCTTTTTGGCCGACCAGATCATAGACATGGCGCAGCAGGGCGCGGCTGTCTGCGCCTTTGAAGGCCGGATCGGTGTCCGGGAAGTGGCGGCCGATATCACCAAGGGCCAGGGCCCCCAGCAATGCGTCAGCCACCGCGTGCAGCACCACGTCGCCGTCGGAATGGGCAATCAGGCCGCTGTGGTGGGGCACCACCACACCGCCGAGGATCAGGGGCCGCTCGGCGCCAAACTTGTGTACGTCATAACCATGGCCGATGCGCATCAGCAGCTCTCCTGTTGGCTAAGCAGCCAGCGGGCCAAGGGCAGGTCCGCCGGTTCAGTAATTTTTATATTGTCGTTACGGCCCTTGACCAGGGTCACGGGCCAGCCCAGGCGTTCCATGGCCGAGGCTTCGTCGGTGATGCTGGCGCCCTCGGCCAGGGCCTCGCTCAGGGCCAGGCGCAAGGCGCCGGTGGGAAAGCACTGGGGGGTCAGGGCCCGCCACAGGTGCTGACGCGGCACCGTTTCTTCGATGCGCTTCCCGTCCTGGGACCACTTGATGGTGTCTACCAGGGGCGCCGCCAGGATGGCGCCCTGGCCGGCCCGGGCGGCCTTTACCACCGCATCGATATCGCCGGCGGTGATCAGGGGCCGGGCGGCGTCATGGACCAGCACCCAAGGAGCGATATCGGGGTTGACTGCCGCCAGGCAGGCCAGCACCGAGTCGGCCCGCTCGTCACCGCCAATGACGGTGCGCAGCTTGGGGTGGCTGGCCTGGGCCAGATCGTCGAAATAGGGGTCTTCGGCCGCCAGGGCCACCACTACTTCGCTGATGGCCGGATGGGCCAGCAGCCGGGCCAGGGTTTCCCCCAGAATGCAGTGCTCGGTCAAGGGCAGGTATTGCTTGGGTTTGTCTGCCCCCATGCGCCGGCCTATGCCGGCCGCCGGTACCAAGGCAACCAGTTTGTCAGTCATTCAGTGCCGATCCGTCTTTGTCTTGGTCGCCGGACTGCAAAACCCGGTAGAAGGTCTCTCCTTCCCGGATCAGGCCCAACTCGTTGCGCGCCCGCTCTTCCACGGCGGCCTTGCCTTTGCGCAGGTCGCGTACTTCGGCGTACATCAGGGCGTTACGCTTCTTCAGTTCGGCATTCTGGGTTTGGATGCGGCTGATATCCGCTTTGAGTTGCCAGTGCTCGTCCAGGGCGTTGTCACCGAGCCAGAGCCGGTACTGCAACAGCCCCAGGAGCACCAGGAGCACTAGTGCAAAACGTGCCATGGAGTCTCCTGATTATCCTGGGGTCTTATTATGGTGGGCCGGAAGCCCTTTGGGAATGCCTAAGGCAGGCCCTCAGTCCAGGTCGCCTACTTTCAGGCCTTTTTCACTGGCCGGGCGGCCTTTGCAGCGCTGGTACCAGGCCATAACGGTGGGAAAATCATCAAGGCCTATGACCTCGTAGCCGCCGTAGCCCCAGTCCAGGCAGCCCACCCAGGGGAAGATGGCGATATCGGCAATGCTGTACTCGTCGCCCATGATGTACTGACGGCCAGCCAGGCGCTGCTCCAGCACCCCCAGCAGGCGGCGTGCCTCGTTGCGGTAACGCTCCTTGGGATAGGGGTCCAGGCATTTGTCGGCAGCATATTTATAGAAGTGGCCGAACTGGCCGAACATGGGGCCTATGCCGCCCATCTGGAAGAATACCCACTGGATGCACTCCATACGGGCCGCCGGGTTCTTGGGCAGCAGCTTGCCGGTCTTTTCCGCCAGGTACAGCAAAATGGCGCCGGACTCGAACAGCCTGAGTTCCCCTTCGGGGCCGTTGGGATCAACGATGGCGGGGATCTTGTTATTGGGGTTGATGGCCAGAAATTCCGGCAGGAACTGCTGGCCTTCGCGAATATTGACGGTGTGGGCTTCGTAGGGAAGGCCAAGCTCTTCAAGGGCCACCGACACCTTCTGGCCGTTGGGGGTTGCCAGGGTATAGAGCTGCAGACGTTCGGGGTGCTTTACGGGCCAGGGTGTTGCCATGGTAGTCCTCCTTGTTAGAAGCGTTACCCTCAGGCCACCACCCATTGATCACGGCCAGCGGCCTTGGCCTGGTAAAGGGCCTGGTCGGCGCGCAGCAGCAGGGCCCGGCGATTATCCGAGGGCAGGCTCAGGGTAACACCGACGCTGACGCTGACCAAGTCGCCGTCGGGGTGGGCCAAGCCCATGGCCCGGACCTGTTCCACCAGGCGCCGGGCGAAGGCGTCCGGGTCATGGCCACCGGCCAGCCAGGCCACAAACTCCTCCCCGCCATAGCGGGCCAGCTTGCCACCGCTGACTTCGCTGAGGCTGTCGGCCAGCTGCTGCAGGCAGCGGTCCCCTTCCAGGTGTCCGTTAAGGTCGTTATAGCGTTTGAACCTGTCCACATCGATAAGGGCCAGCACCAGGGGCTGGGGGGCATCGAGTAACCTGTCCAGGGTCCGCTCGAAGGCATAGCGGTTGTCGATGCCGGTCAGGGCATCGGTTTCCGACAGGGCCTTGAGGCGGCGGTTTTGGCTGAGGGTGGCGTTATGCAAGGCGTCCTGCTGGCGGGCCGACAAGGTGCCGATGGCCACCAGTATCCCCAGGTACACCGCCTGGCTGACCCAATCCGGGTGGGCCACATAGAGGGCCATGGACAACTGCACAAAGGTGACGATAAGGCCGGCGGTCAGCTTGCGGTGCCAGCGCAGATGGGTGAGGAAAAAGCCGAACAGCATCAGCAAAAACTGACCATTGGCGGTCAAAAGCTCCAGGCCGTAAAAGACCGGCATGATGGAGATAAGGGCATTGCCAATGCCCACCATCACCCAGGTCCACCACATCCAGCGCCGAAACTGGCGAATGGACACTTCCCGCAACGCTTCCACCAACAGCACCGACAGGGGCAGCCACTGAAACAACATACGGGTGGCGACCAGGGGGTAGAGCATCTGATGAGACAACCCCAGCCACAGCAGATCCCAGCCGGTAAAAAGTGCCAGCACGGCCAGGGCCGCCATCACCACGGCGCGGCGCATCGCCCAGGAAGGTTGCAGCAGCAAGCTATTGTCCATCATGCAAAAAACGCCTGTGAGGAGGCTCTGGCTAGAGCTTAGTTCAGTCTCTGTGCTGCCGCTTTTTGATGAATTCGCGAAAATCCGGCCCCTCTTCCTTGCACAGGCTGGTACTGAGCCAGCGGGTTTCCTTGCCTTGCAGTCCTTCCACATCCATCAGCAAGGCACACTCACCGTTGGGGCCGCGATAGAGCCGCTGGTTTTCCCCCAGTTCGATGATCTCTTCATCCCGCACCCTGGCGTTGGGCCTTGGCAGGGCCTTGGCCCCACCGGGACTCTGGCCTTGCAGCCAACTGTCCTGTTGGCGCTGCTGCAGCCTTTGCAGGCTCTGCTCCAGTTGCTGGCCGAAACTGCCTTGTTGGCCGCCGGCCTGGGTGTCACGGGCGAAGGGATCGGCGGGCAGCACGCCCTGGTCATCCACTTGTTGTTGGCGACCAGGTTGCGCCTGACCTTGATGGCCTGGGGAACCTTGGGGCTGAGGAGCCACCACTTCCCGTTCCCCCTGGGTCGGCAGTTCTCCCCCCTGCCCTACCTGACTGCTGTAAGCCTTGGGTTGCTCCTGGAAGCGCAGCAAGGTGGCTTTGACCGCCTTGGGCGCCTGTACCGGCGGCGGCAGGCTGGGTTTGGGGCCGGCAAACCACAACAGCAACAGGTGCAACAGCAATGCCAGGCCGCCCCAGAGCAAATAGCCCTGGGATTGGGGTTGGCGCGCCGGATTGTCGGGGATGCTGGGAGCCTGCATTGTCCTTGAAACAAAAAAGCCGCCCACAAGGGCGGCTAGATACTAACCTAAATGGCTTAGCCTTGGCCTTTGATTTCACTCAGACCACGGTAAACGGCCTTGTCAGCCAGTTGTTCTTCGATGCGCAGCAGCTGGTTGTACTTGGCAACGCGATCGGAGCGGCACAGGGAACCGGTTTTGATCTGGCCGGCAGCGGTACCTACCGCCAGATCGGCGATGGTGGCGTCTTCGGTCTCACCGGAGCGGTGGGAGATCACGGCGGTGTAACCGGCGGCCTTAGCCATGGCGATGGCTTCCAGGGTCTCGGTCAAGGAACCAATCTGGTTGAACTTGATCAGGATGGAGTTGCCGATGCCCTTGTCGATGCCTTCTTTAAGGATCTTGGTGTTGGTGACGAACAGGTCGTCACCCACCAGTTGCACCTTGGCACCCAGCTTGTCGGTCAGCACCTTCCAGCCGGCCCAGTCGGACTCGTCCAGGCCGTCTTCGATGGAGACGATGGGGTACTGGTTGGCCAGCTCGGCCAGGTAATCGGCAAAACCTTCGGAGCTGAAGGACTTGTCTTCGCCGGCCAGCACGTATTGGCCGTCCTTGTAGAACTCGGAGGCGGCGCAGTCCAGGGCCAGGGTCACGTCTTTACCCAACTCGTAACCGGCGTCGGCAACGGCCTGCTTGATAACGGCCAGGGCGTCGGCATTGGACTTGAGGTTAGGAGCAAAACCACCTTCGTCACCCACGGCGGTGCTCAGGCCCTGCTTTTGCAGCACTTTTTTGAGGCTGTGGAAGATCTCGGCGCCCATGCGCAGGCCTTCGCGGAAGCTGGGAGCAGACACCGGCTGTACCATGAATTCCTGGATGTCGACGTTGTTGTCGGCATGCTCGCCACCGTTGAGGATGTTCATCATAGGTACCGGCATGGAGTACACACCTGGGGTGCCGTTCAGTTCGGCGATCCAGACGTACAGCGGCTTTTTCTGGCTGGCGGCGGCGGCCTTGGCGTTGGCCAGGGACACGGCCAGGATGGCGTTGGCACCCAACTTAGCTTTGTTCTCGGTACCGTCCAGTTCAATCATGGCGGTGTCGATGGCTTTTTGGTCCAGGGCGCTCTTGCCCACCAGGGCGGCCTTGATCGGGCCGTTGATGTTGGCAACGGCGGTCAGCACGCCTTTACCCAGGTAGCGGCTCTTGTCACCGTCGCGCAGCTCCAGGGCTTCGCGGGTACCGGTAGAGGCACCGGAAGGGGCACAGGCCAGGGCAACGGTGCCGTCGGCCAGGTGTACTTCGGCTTCAACAGTGGGATTGCCGCGAGAATCCAGAACTTCGCGACCAATGATATTGGCGATGGTGGTCATGGGTTTGCTGTTCCTTCGTTTTATAAACAAAGGCCGCGCCCCAGGGGCACGGCCATTATCAATATCAGGCTTTTTGTTTGTGGCCTTCCCAGGCCGCCTTCACAAAGCCACCGAAGAGGGGGTGGCCATCACGGGGCGTTGAGGTGAACTCGGGGTGGAACTGACCGGCCACGAACCAGGGGTGGCTGGGGATCTCGATGATCTCCACCAGCTTCTTGTCGGCAGACAGGCCGGTAAAGGCCAGGCCGGCTTTTTCCAGGGCCGGACGGTACTTGTTGTTCACTTCGTAACGGTGGCGGTGACGCTCGAAAATGGTGTCGGAACCATAGAGGTCATGGGCCTTGGTGCCGGGGATCAGGTGGCACAGCTGGCTGCCAAGGCGCATGGTGCCGCCCAGATCTGAGGCTTCGGTGCGGGTTTCCACACCACCTTCTTCGTCCACCCACTCGGTGATCAGACCCACCACCGGATGCTCGGCATCCTTCTTGAACTCGGTGCTATGGGCGTCTTTGAGGCCGGCCACGTTGCGGGCGTACTCAATCAGCGCCACCTGCATACCCAGGCAGATACCGAGATAGGGCACCTTGTTCTCACGGGCGTATTGGGCGGCCAGTACCTTGCCTTCCACACCGCGCTCACCAAAGCCGCCGGGCACCAGGATGCCGTCGACGTTTTCCAGCAGGCTGGTGCCTTTGGTCTCGATGTCCTGGGAATCGATGTACTTGATGTGCACCGATACGCGGTTTTTCAGGCCGGCATGCTTGAGGGCTTCGTTGACGGACTTATAGGCGTCCGGCAGTTCCACGTACTTGCCGACCATGGCGATGGTCACTTCGCCCTGAGAGTTGGCTTCCTGGTAGATAACCTGTTCCCACTCGGACAGGTCCGCCTCGGGGGCGTTGAAACCAAAGCGCTTGCAGACCAGGTCGTCCAGGCCCTGGGATTTGAGCAGGGCCGGGATCTTGTAGATGGAGTCCACGTCTTTAAGGCTGATAACGGCCTTTTCTTCGACGTTGGTAAAGAGGGCAATCTTGGAGCGCTCGGACGCCGGCAGGGCGGCGCGGTCGGTACGGCACACCAGGATATCGGGCTGGATACCGATGGAGCGCAGCTCTTTTACCGAGTGCTGGGTCGGCTTGGTTTTCACCTCGCCGGAGGCGCCCAGGTAAGGCACCAGGGTCAGGTGCATGAACATGGCGCGGTCGCGGCCCACTTCGGTGCCCATCTGACGGATGGCTTCCAGGAAGGGCTGGGACTCGATGTCACCCACAGTGCCGCCGATCTCGACGATGGCCACGTCATGGCCTTCGGCGCCCTTGATGACGCGCTCTTTGATCTCGTTGGTGATATGGGGGATCACCTGGATGGTGGCGCCCAGGTAGTCACCACGGCGCTCTTTGCGCAGCACGTCGGCATAGATACGGCCGGTGGTGAAGTTGTTACGGCGGGTCATCTTGGTGCGGATGAAACGCTCGTAGTGGCCCAGGTCCAGGTCGGTCTCGGCGCCGTCTTCGGTGACGAACACTTCCCCGTGCTGGTAGGGGCTCATGGTGCCGGGGTCGACGTTGATGTAGGGATCGAGCTTCATCATGGTCACTTTCAGACCACGGGCTTCGAGGATAGCGGCCAATGAAGCGGCTGCAATGCCCTTACCTAGGGAGGAAACAACACCACCCGTCACAAAGATATAATTTGTCTGCATGTAGAACCTGAGCGCGTTAAGAAGTGGGGATCTCGGGACGGGATGACATTATAGAGGAAAAGGTGCCTTCCCCACAACGCGCTATTCGTCAGCTTTCACCGCTTGCCAATGAGCCTCAAGCTTATCAAGGCCTTGGCTGGCAAGGTCTTCACCGGCAGCAGCCACCCGCTGTTCGATGGCCCGAAAACGCCGCTCGAATTTCTGGTTAGCCAGGCGCAGGGCCGCTTCCGGGTCCACCTTGAGGTGGCGGGCCAGGTTGGACACCGCAAACAGCAGATCCCCCATTTCCTCTTCTAGCTTGGCTTGGTCCTGGGCCGCCACTTCCACCTGCACTTCGGCAATTTCTTCCTGGATCTTGGCAAAGACCGGTGCCAGCTCGTCCCACTCGAAGCCAACCCTTGCCGCCCGCTTTTGCAGCTTCACCGAGCGGCTAAGGGCCGGCAGGGCCAGGGGCACGTCACTCAGTACCGAGTCACCCAGGCCCTTGTCCTGGCGCTCCTCGGCCTTGATGGCCTCCCAATTGGCCTTGAGACGTTCGCCGTCAGCCTCGTTGAGCTCTCCAAACACATGGGGGTGGCGGCGCACCAGCTTGTCGCTGATGGCCTTGGCCACGGCGTCAAAGTCAAAGGCCCCCTCTTCCTTGCCCAGTTGGGCGTAGAAGACCACCTGGAACAGCAAGTCCCCCAATTCGTCACGGATCTGCTGGCGGTCGCCGCCGGCAATGGCGTCCGCCACCTCGTAGGCCTCTTCCAGGGTGTGGGGCACTATGGAGGCAAAGTCCTGGGCCAGGTCCCAGGGGCATCCGCCGTCGGGGTTGCGAAGGCGGCTCATGATGGCGATAAGGCGGTCTATTTCGGTCATTTTTGGGTAATACGCTTGGCTTCAAAAACGTCGGGGATTTGGTTGATGCGGGCCAGCACCTTGCCCAGGGTGTCGAGCTTTTGCAGGCTGACCTGCACCTCTATGGTGGCCACGTTGTTGTTGTAGTCGGTGTGGCTGCGCATGGCCTCCACATTGACCCTTTCATTGGCCAGGATGGCGGTAATATCCCGCAGCAGGCCGTTACGGTCGGCCGCCTGGATCCGCAAGGTGGCGCCAAAGCTTTGCCCCGGGGTGTCGCCCCAGTCCACTTCCACCACCCGCTCGCCGTGCTTGCGGGCCAGTTTTAGCAGTTCGTCGCAGTCGGTGCGGTGCACCGAAATGCCACGGCCCTGGGTGATAAAGCCGACGATATCGTCCCCTGGCACCGGCTGGCAGCAGCCGGCGATGTTGGTCAGCAGGTTACCCACCCCCTGCACCACAAAGGGGCTCTTGCCGGCTTTGCGGTTGGCCGAGGACTTTTGGTTGATGATCTCGGCCACCGCCTCGTCGTCGGTGACTTCCCGCTTGAAGTAGTGGCTGTTGAGGTAGTTGACCACCGGGTTGAGCTTGATGTCACCGCCGCCGATGGCCACCAAGAGATCGTCGAGGTTGAGCATGTTGAACTTCTCAACCGCCACCTGGGCATGGCTCATATCCAGGTCCAGCCGCGCCAGTTCCCGCTCCAGCACTTCGCGGCCGGCGGCCAGGTTCTTGTCCCGGTCCAGCTGCTTGAACCAGTGCTGCACCTTGGCCCTGGCCCGGCTGGAGCGCACATAGCCCAGGTGCGGGTTGAGCCAGTCACGGCTGGGGTTGGGTTCCTTGCCGGTGAGGATCTCCACCTGGTCACCGGTTTGCAACTGGTAGGTAAAGGGCACGATGCGCCCGGAGATCTTGGCGCCGATACAGCGGTGCCCCACCATGGAATGGATGTTGTAGGCAAAATCGAGCGGCGTGGCGCCGGCGGGCAAGTCCACCACGTCTCCCTTGGGGGTAAAGACATAAACCCGGTCTTCCACCACCTGGTGCTTGAGCTCTTCCACCAGGTCCCCGGCGTCGGCCATTTCTTCCTGCCATTGCAGGATCTTGCGCAGCCACGCCACCTTGCCTTCCAGGCCTGCGTCCTTGCCGCCGGCGCCCCCTTCCTTATAGGCCCAGTGGGCGGCTACCCCTAGTTCGGCCTCGTCATGCATGGCCTGGGTGCGGATTTGAATTTCCACCGTCTTGCCCTTGGGCCCCACCACCACGGTGTGGATGGAGCGATAGCCGTTGGGCTTGGGGTTGGCGACATAGTCGTCAAATTCCTTGGGGATATGGTGGAACTGGGTGTGCACCACCCCCAGGGCGGCGTAACAGTCTTGCAGGCGCGGCACTATGATGCGCACCGCCCGCACGTCAAAGAGTTCGTCAAAGGCCAGATGCTTGCGGCTCATCTTCTTCCAGATGGAATAGATGTGCTTGGGCCGGCCGTAGACTTGGGCGTCGACCCCTTCGGCCTTGAGCCCGGCTTCCAGGCCCGCCACAAAGTCGCGGATGTAGTCTTCCCGGTCGATACGCCGCTCGTCCAGCAGCTTGGCAATGCGTTTGTAGGTGTCGGGGTGCAGGTAACGGAAAGACAGATCTTCCAGCTCCCATTTGAGCTGGCCTATCCCCAGGCGGTTGGCCAGGGGGGCATAGAGGTTGGCGGCGGCCTTGGCCACCAGCACCCGGGTTTCTTCGTCGGCGTCCTTGACGGCGCGCAGCTCGACAATGGACTCGGCCAGCCGGATCACCACGGCCCGCACATCGTTGACCATGGACAGCACCATGCGCCGCACCTTGTCTACCTGGCCGGCGGAAGCGGCGCTTTGGTGCAGGGTGCGGATGGCGTCCATGTCGATCACCGAGTCAAGCAGGGCCGCCAGGGTGGTGCCGTATTGGTCCACCACCTGATCGCGGGTCAGCTGTTTGGCGCGGTAAGGCTGCACCAGCAGGGCCGCCAGCAGGGTGTCACCGTCCATGGCGAGATCGCAGAGGATCTCCACCATTTCCTGGGCCGCCGCCTTGCGGTCGTCCTCCAGTGCCTCGCAGGCCTGCTTGAGGCGCGGCTGGTCCTGCTCGCGCAGGACCAAGGAATTGAGCCATGCCTGGGTGTCCAGGGCACCCTGCCCCTGGTGCGTACCGCGGATGGAAACCATCACCCCTCCCGGATAAAAAGTGCCATCAATTCCACATGGGCGGTCTGGCTGAACATGTCCATCAGGCCCAGGCGCAATAGCCGGTAGCCACCTTGCGCCAGCAGGGCGGCATCCCTTTTCCATGTGGAAGGGTTACAGGATACATAGAGCACCCGGCCGGGACCAGTACCAGAAGCCAGGGCCTGGCAAAGGGCCTGGGCACCGGGGCGGGCCGGGTCCAGCAGGGCGGCCTCAAAGCCTTCTGCCACCAGGGCCGCCACCGCGCTTTGGTCGTCCAGGTCCAGGGTGCGGGCGTCCAGGTTGGTCAGGCCGTTAAGCTCGGCGTTGTGGCGGTTGCGCTCGGTCATGGCCGCCACTCCTTCTACCGCCACCACCGCCTTGGCCCTTTTGCAAAGGGGCAGGCTGAAGTTACCAAGGCCGCTGTAGGCGTCCAGCACCCGCTCATCTTGGCTGGGGGCCAGCCAGGCCAGTGCCTGGGCCACCATGGCCTGGTTGATGCTGCCGTTGACCTGGATAAAGTCCGCAGGGCCGACACTCAGTTCAAGGTCGTCCAGCCGGTAGCCAAGGGCCTGGGGCTGCTGGGGCCAGTGCTGGGTTATTTCCTGCTGCTGGGTGTAGAGCACCACATCCTCGGCCTGGGCCCAGGCGATAAGCTTTTCCATGTCGGCCTTGGGCAAGGCTCCGGTCAGGCGCCAAAGGGCGGCGGTGTGGGGCGGCAGGTGCAACAGTTCCAGGTGGCCCAAATGGCGCTGGCCCTTGAGGCGGGGCAGCAGCCCCTGCAGGGACGGCAGCAGCTTGGACAGGGCCGGCTCGGCAACGGCGCAGTGGCTGACGGGAATGATGTTTTGCGAGCCGACGGCGCGAAAACCCAGCTTGCCGTCGAAAATGGCCAGGCGCAGAGTACGCCGGTAACCGAACTCAGCCCCGGTCAGGGCCGGCTGCCACTGGGCAACCGCAATCCCCGCCCTTTGCAATTCGCCCTTGAGGGCCGCCTCCTTGTAATTAAGCTGGCTGGCCACCGGCAGGTGCTGCAATTGGCAGCCGCCGCAGCGGCCCACATACTCGCATCTGGGCTCGACCCGCTCGTCACTCGCGACAAGCAGGCCTTGCAGGCGGCCCGTGGCCACCTTACCCTTAACCGTTAACCGCGCTTTGACCTTCTCTCCCGGCAGGGCCCCAGGCACGAAGCATACCAAGCCGTTGTGGCGGCCCACCCCTTGTCCATGCAGGTCCAGGTCGGTGATGGTAACTTCTTGAACAACAGTCTGTTGTTGGCGTTTCTGCGGGCGATATATCTGTACCATGGGAGACCTTGGGGATTGGCAAAAGGCTGTGCCATTATAGCGGCGGGAAAGGATGCATTTGATCGATAAAGGACCCTAGTCACCGGCATGACCAGATTTGGCCTACGCGCCTGGGTATTAATACTGACCTTGGCCCCAACGTTGCTGATCGGCACCCTGTTGGGCGGGTATTTTACCCTGCAACGCTACCAAGAGGTACTGGAGCACCTGAAAGATCAGGGCATTGCCGTTATCGAACCCCTGACAGTAGCGGCCGAGCCCGGCCTGGTGCTGGAAGACCGGGAACAGCTCAAACGCCTGGTCAGCGCCGTGCACCGGCGCAACACCGAAGCCATCAAGAACATCGCCGTCTACGACAAGGACGGCACCCCCATGGTGTCCTCTACTTTCCACCGGGACTTCCCGCTGATGAAGCTGCCCGCCGGCCAGCCCATCCCGCAAATCCCCACCTTTGCCTACAACGAGGGCCGGCTGATGCTGCGGGCCCCCATAGTGGCCGACACCAGCTTCTACGCCAGCTATCGCGACAAGATAGACCCCAACCAGCCACTGCTGGGCTACATCACCATCCAGCTCAACCAGGACGGCACCACGGTCGCCCAGCACGAAGCCCTGTTTCGCACCCTGCTGATCGTCTTTATCGGCGTCATGGTGCACCTGCTCTTTACCTGGCGCCTGCTAAAGCACGTCACCGACCCCATCTCCAACATGGTGCATGCGGTGGATCGCATCCGCGAAGGCAAGCTCGACACCCGGGTGCAAGGGGTGCTGATCGGCGAGCTCGATACCCTGAAAAACGGTATCAACGCCATGGCCAAGTCCCTGGACGAATACCACGCCGACATGCAGCACAACATCGACCAGGCCACCTATGACCTGCGCATGACCTTGGAACAGGTGGAGATCCAGAACATCGAGCTGGACAAGGCCCGCAAGCGCGCCCAGGAAGCCAGCCAGGTCAAATCCGAGTTCCTGGCCAACATGAGCCACGAGCTGCGCACCCCGCTCAACGGCGTGCTGGGCTTTGCCCGCCAGCTGATGAAGACCCAGCTCACCCCCAGCCAGACCGACTACCTGCAAACCATAGAGCGCTCGGCCCAGCACCTGCTGGCCATCATCAACGACGTACTGGACTTCTCCAAACTCGAAGCCGGCAAGCTGCAACTGGACACCACTCCTTACAGCTTCCACGACGCCCTCTTCGAAGTGGTGGACATGATGGGGGCCAACGCCCGGGAAAAAGGCCTGGAACTGTGCCTGCACCTGCCCCCCGACACCCCGGACGCCCTGGTGGGGGACGCCCTGCGCCTCAAACAGGTGCTGACCAACCTGATGGGTAACGCCGTCAAGTTCACCCAGGCCGGCGGCGTGGACGTGGTGGTAAGCCACAGCTGCCGCGAAGGCAGCGACGACTGCGAAATCAAGGTCACCGTCACCGACACCGGCGTCGGCATCGACCCCAAGCAGCAACAGCACCTGTTCAACGCCTTCGCCCAGGCCGACGCCTCCATTACCCGCCGCTTCGGCGGCACCGGCCTCGGCCTTATTATCTCCAAGACCCTGGTGGCCCAGATGAACGGCCAGATGGGCCTGGAAAGCCAACTGGGTCGGGGCTCCACCTTCTGGTTCACCCTGCCGGTGAAAAGGGCCAACATGGTGTTCCACGACGCCCTGCCCATGGAACCTCTTCAGGACAAGACCCTGGTGTTGGTCAACGGCAGCCGCCGCACCCGCCAGATGATGACCCTGCTGATGAAGAGCTGGCCCTTTGTGCTTAAGAGCACCGATGACCCGCGCCTGATGCCCCAGGCCGACTTCGTGCTGCTGGACCAGCTGGAACGCAGCAACGTCATGGATCTGCTCAAGCAGTTGGACAAGCCCCAGGGCGCCACCCTGATTGGCCTGTCCAACCATGCCGACCCACAGGTGCGGGAACAGCTGCTGCAACTGGGGCTGGACCACTGCCTGGTCAAACCCCTGACTGCGCCGCGCCTGTACCGGGCCCTGGTGGGGGATTTGCCCAGCAGCCACCAACAACCCCTCAGTGCCCCCAGTGCCCTGGCGCCCCTGCCCCCAGGCCGGATCCTGGTGGTGGACGACAACGCCCCCAACCTCAAGCTGATGGCGGCCCTGCTGGAAGACACCCCCTGCGAAGTGCATACCGCCGCCAGCGGTCTGCTGGCCCTCGAAGCGGTGGACAAGTGGCAGTTCGACGTCATCTTCATGGATATCCAAATGCCCAACATGGACGGGGTCACCGCCATGACCAAGATCCGTGAAAAGCTGGGCCAGGGCTGCCCGCCCGTCATCGCCGTTACCGCCCACGCCATGGCCGGGGAACGCGAGAAACTGCTCAACCAGGGCATGGACGACTACCTCACCAAACCCATAGACGAGCGCACCCTGCACGCCAGCCTGCTGCGCTGGCTCAAGGCCAAGGTGGTGCTGGACTGGGATCAGGCCTTAAAGCAAGCCGGCGGCCGTGAAGCCCTGGCCAAGGACATGGTCAAAATGCTGGTCGATTCCCTGCCGCAAACCCGCCAGGAACTGGAACAGGCCCTGGCCGAAGGGGACAGCGAAGCCCTTTACCAGCACATTCATAAATTCAACGGCGCCCTGGCCTACACCGGCACCCCCAGCCTGAAAAACCTGGCCCACGAAATCGAAACGGCCCTGAAAAAAGGCGCCGCCACCGCCGACCTGGAACCGGAAGTGTTCGAACTTATCGACGAGATGGATAAGTTGGATGAAGAGGTAGGACGGCAGGGGCTGGTGGGGTGAATAAATATGACTAGTGAAGATTAGAAATAGCTTTGCCAATATCCCCAATCCAATGCAACTTACTTATACTTCCCCTAAAGTTCTGCCATCAAAGAACAGTAGTTCTCTTATGCAAGGACCTAAAAATCTATCACAGCTCAAATAAAGACCTTAAGAATTCCTGCTAATAAAAGTGCTATGACATTTTATTAGCATTCATTTTTGCATACCTATAAATCTCCCATCCATAAATAATGTCGTCGTTGATTTCGAAGAGAAAAAATCAACACTCTGAAAATCTGCGCTGACATATTTCCAGCAGATAAAGGTTAAATTATCAGCGCTTTTAATGCGCAACCTCTTTGTCTTTGAGTGCTGCTGTGATTAATATAGGCGGCTGGTCGAAGAAAACAAGCGGCAGCACTACCAACAAAATCAATTAGTTAGCTACCAAGACATAAGTTACGAGATGAAGTCAGTTGAACTTTTTGCAGGAGGAGGCGGGCTAGCGATCGGCCTCAGCCGCTCAGGATTTAAACATATGAGCGTTATTGAACATAACAGGGACGCCTGCAATACCTTACGCTTGAATGAATGCACTGGTTATGGCTCGCGACTCTTTGAGGGAGATATCCGCGATTTCGACTACAACACCATTGATGATAGTATCGATTTAGTCTCAGGAGGGCCTCCGTGCCAGCCATTCTCTCTAGGAGGTAAGCATAAAGCGCATAACGACAACCGCGATATGTTTCCTGAAGCCGTGAGAGCGGTTAGAGAGCTGAGCCCAAAAGTATTTTTATTTGAGAACGTGAAGGGACTGTTACGAAGTAACTTCAAGGAGTATTTTGACTATATTCTACTTCAATTGCAGTATCCGTCATTTCCTTCTGAGAAGAATGAAGATTGGCACTCTCATAGGAATAGATTGGAAGCGATTAATAGCGCATCCCTACCCGAATATAAAATTACGTATCAGCTAGTAAACGCTGCTGACTATGGTGTTCCTCAGAAGCGAGAGCGCGTATTCATCATAGGGTTCAGGAATGATATTAATGTTACATGGTCTTTTCCGGAGCCTACCCATAGTCAAGATGCCTTGCTATGGAGTAAAATTGTTGACCAATCCTATTGGGAAAAACATAATATCCTTCCCCCTCCTAGAACAAAGTCTGAATACTCGCTGGCAATGCGCCTCCAAAAAAAATACAAAGGCTCAAAACCATCTTTGAAATCATGGCGCACGGTAAGAGATGCTATTAGTGATATTCCTGATCCTAGAGATACATTCGCATCTTGCAACTTAGACCATCACGAATTCAAAGATGGAGCAAAAAGTTATCCTGGCCATACAGGAAGCTATATCGATGAACCATCTAAGACATTAAAGGCTGGAGGACATGGCGTTCCTGGTGGAGAGAACATGATCCGTTATGAAGATGGTTCAGTTCGATATTTTACAGTTAGAGAAAGCGCAAGAATTCAAACTTTCCCTGACGACTTCATTTTCTCAGGAGCCTGGGGAGAGGTAATGAGGCAGTTAGGAAATGCTGTTCCTTCACAACTTGCCGAAACAATTGGAATCAGTATTTACAGAAGTATATTAAGTAGGTAAGGCGAGCCTTACCTACCAAAAAATAAATCTATCCTTTCAGCTTATCAGCCCATTTCCTTCCAGGATGCAGTCTATCCCACTCAGATCTTGCCTGTTCGTAACGACCGCTACCAGGATCATGGTTACCAAACCCGTCAATCTTAGTATTCCAGATCGGCTGATAGCGGTTTATCAGCGTCGACTCCACAACTGGAATAATGGCACTCATTTCGATTGGAATGATCATAAAATGACATTTGAAGTCTTTTATCTCTAAATTACTTGCCTGCTGAATACTTCTTACGTGCTCAGCAAGACGATTTTTTAGTTTAGGTTCTTCTCTGTTAGTTATTGCCCCAGTTCTAGCACCAGTGGGAACAGCTTTTCCGACATATATTGGATTTCCCCCCAAGCTCTTATAGCTTTGATGACCGCCACTATAATATAAAGCATACACTCCAGCCCCATTAAATGTGGAACCTAACGGCAATGTGTGTTTTGGTGTGGACTCTAAAAAACGAGTTGCTTCATTAGCTATCTGCATCAACTGATGCGATCGAAAAGTCTGCTGGGAGAGGTTTATACTCACTTCTATCATCCTTGATTTTTTGAAAAGTCAACGTGAATTTACAATAGGATAAAAGTTCACACAACGTTTTATAGTTCTATTCAAGGCTCAATCATGTGACGTACTAGACCTCACTCTTCACTTGGAGGCAGAGCCAATCAAAAATGGTCTCTCGCGAATGCCTCTGACCTTCAACCTGTTAATACATTTAATCGCTCATTTCCCGGACCAGGGTACGGACCAGCTCGCCGGCCGGCAAGGCGCGGGCCAAAGGCGCCCCCTGACCGGCCCACTGCACCGCAAAATCCTCACTTCCTGCGGCCTTGGCGGCCGCTACCAGGGCTTTACCGGCGTCATAGGCGATGGGGTAATCCGGCAGCGCTGGCGCTAAATCATCAAGCGGCTGGTAAAAGCGGTTGGGTAGGCCCCGGGCCGGGCGGCCGGAGATATTGCTGGTAATGGCGGTATGCAGGGCGCGCTCGCTTTTCATGGCGGCGCGGTAGGCGTCGTTGGCCGCCGATTCGGGGCAAAGAATAAAGGCGGTGCCCAGCTGCACCCCTTGCGCCCCGAGCGCCATGGCAGCGCGAATACCGGCGCCGTCCATAATGCCGCCAGCGGCCATAACCGGCACTTGGCAGGCCTGGGCCAGCTGCCTGACCAGCGCCAAAGTGCCGATCTCATCGTCCTCATTGGGGCTAAACACGCCCCGGTGGCCACCGGCCTCTACCCCTTGGGCAACGATGGCATCGATACCGGCCGCTTCAATCTGCTTGGCTTCTGCCAGGTTGGTGGCAGTGGCCAGCAAGGTGATACCGGCCTTTTTCAGGGCGTCGATGGCCCCTTGCGGCGGCAGGCCAAAGTGAAAGCTCACCACCGCCGGTTTTTCTTCCAGCAGCATGGCGAGCATCGCCTCGTCGCCTACAAAGCTTTGATAGATCTCGCCAATGGCCGTTGGCGCCTTGGCGCCCAATTCGGCAAAGAAGGGGGCGAGGTGCGCCAGCCAGGCCGCCTCACGCAGCGGGTCGGCCTGGGCCGGCTGGTGGCAAAAAAGATTGAGGTTAAAAGGCTTGTCGGTGAGTGCCCGCACCTCGGCGATTTGCGCCCTGGCCTGCTCGGCGGTACTGGCACCGGCACCAATACTGCCAAGGCCACCGGCGTTCGACACCGCCGCCGCCAGCCGGGCCGTAGACACCCCCACCATGGGCGCTTGGATAATGGGCACTGTCATACCGAGACGCGACAACAACTGAGATTTCATGGCACCTCCTGCTTGGCTTTCATGCCTGCCGGATAACCGGCAGGGCTTTTACCTTGCCATTTAATAGACGATCAGTCTAAATTAATTTCCATGGAAAATACGACCCAACCCAAACGCCGAGGCCGCCCGCCCCGCCAAGACCGCAGCCCCGAGCAAATCAAAGCCGACTTGCTCAGGGCCGGTATCGAAACCTATACCAGCCAGGGCTTTAGCGCCACCGGCCTTGACGCCATCTTGCGTTCGGTATCCGTGCCCAAAGGCTCCTTCTACCACTATTTTGCCAGCAAAGAAGCCTACGGCCTGGCGGTGCTACAAAGCTACGACGCCTTCTTTTGCCACCTGCTGGATAAGTGCCTGACCAACCCTGCCCGCCCGGCCCTTGCACGGCTCACCGACTTTGCCGAAGAGGCCAAGGCCGGCATGGCCAGATACCACTTTGAGCGCGGTTGCCTGGTGGGCAACCTTGGCCAGGAGGTCACCTTGTTGCCGGCACCTTTTCGTGAGCGCTTAGAAGCGGTGCTGACCGGCTGGCAGCGCCGCCTGGCCCAGTGCCTGGAACTTGCCAAAACAGAAGGCGCCTTGGCCCAAAGTGCCGACACCCAGGAGCTTGCCGCCTTTTTCTGGATAGGTTGGGAAGGCGCCGTGCTGCGCGCTCGTCTTAGCCGCTCAGCGGCCCCTCTGGACATCTTTATCAACGGCTTTATGGCCGGTCTGCCACAGTCACGGAGTTAACATGTTCAACGCATTGGTTGTCGAAAAAGACCAGCAAGGTTACCGCTGCAATCTGCAAAGCCTGGACGAAAGCGCCCTGCCCCAAGGGGACGTGCAGGTGGATATCAGCCACAGCACCCTCAACTACAAAGACGCCTTGGCCATTTGTGGCACCAGCCCGGTGGTGCGCCGTTTTCCCATGGTGCCGGGCATCGACTTTGCCGGTACCGTCAGCCACAGCCAGCACCCGGACTTCAAGACCGGCGACAAGGTGGTGCTGAACGGCTGGGGGGTTGGCGAGCAGCACTGGGGCGGGCTGTCCCAAAAGGCCTCGGTGAGTGGCGACTGGCTGGTGCCCCTGCCCGAGGCCTTTGATGGCCGCCAAGCCATGGCCATCGGCACCGCCGGCTACACCGCCATGCTTTGCATCCTGGCCCTTGAGCGCAACGGCCTGACCCCAAGTAAAGGCGAGGTGCTGGTGACCGGCGCCAACGGCGGTGTGGGCAGCGTTGCCATCGCCCTTTTGGCCAAGCTCGGTTATCAGGTTACCGCCGCCACCGGCCGCCCGGCACTGGCCGAAGGCTTAAAGGCCCTTGGCGCCAGCCACATCATCGACAGGCGCGAGCTGAGCGAGCCCGGCAAGCCGCTAGCCAAAGAGCGCTTTGCTGCGGTGGTAGACTCGGTGGGCAGCCACACCCTCGCCAACGCCTGCGCCGCGACCCAAAGCGACGGCCTGGTGGCGGCCTGTGGTCTTGCCCAAGGCATGGATCTGCCCGCCACTGTGGCGCCCTTTATCCTGCGCGGGGTGAGCCTTTTGGGTATCAACAGCGTCACCCGCCCCAAAGCCGAGCGCCTGGTTGCCTGGCAGCGGCTGGCAAGGGACTTAGACCCTGCAAAGCTTGCCGCCATCACCGAAGAAATCACGCTTGGCGAAGCGGTCAGCAAGGCTCAGGCCCTGCTCGATGGCAAGGTCTGTGGCCGGCTGGTGGTGGACGTAAACCGCTAAGCCGCATTTGCCACAGGTTGAGCCCAAGGCGGCCGTAACCGGTGGCAGAAGAGGTGCGGATTGAGCTGAGCTGGTGAGCCGTTAAAGGGCCTTAGGGCCCTTTTTTATGGCCCATGCCTGCGCACCTCGGCGGGGATCTCGGCCAGGCAAAAACGGGCGTCGGCCGGGGCCAGCTTCACTCCTTTGCAAAGGCCGAAGATGTTGTAGCGCTGTGGCGGGTCAACGCTGGCCCCGGCCGTTCTTGCCAGTTCGTCGGCCACCTGCCCCAGTCGCCACTCGCCAAGGTAGGGGCGGCCCAGCCAGGCCCTTAGCCGGGTCGGCGGCGCCGGGCAAAAATCGGCGGCAAAAAACATCTCGTTGGGCAGGGGAAAGTCCCCCTGGGGCCAGGGCCGCCAATGGCGGATGCCCTCGGGGCTCAGCAGCTCGCAGCCGGTAACCTCGGCCACCTTGTTATGGCGGATATGGCGATACTCATCCCAGCCCAAAGCGACAATACCCTGGTAGTCCAGGCAGCCCAATATCCAACGCTCAAGGCGGCGGCGCTCATAGATGATGGCCCCCTCCAGCTGTATCTGGCCGTAGAGCTGGACCTGGTTGTCGTACATGGCGTCCAGCAGCTGGGCCAGGGTCCAATGGCTGACCTCACCGATGCGGGCCAGGGGCAGATAGGCAGCGGCCATGCTCTTTCCTCTGTTCTCAACAGTGCCTAGAGTATCGATGACCAGGCCCACCAGGAAAAGCCCATGCCCCGTCAATGGATTAACGACGCCATCCACAAGATTGAAGCGGATTTTCAGCGCAGTGCCGACACCCACCTGTTGAAGCTGGATATCCCGGCTTTTACGTCCATCCAGCTCTATCTAAAGGACGAGTCCAGCCACCCCACCGGCAGCCTAAAGCACCGCCTGGCCCGCTCCCTGTTCCTTTATGGCCTGTGCAACGGCTGGATAACCCAAGGCAAAACCATCATAGAGGCGTCCAGCGGTTCAACGGCGGTGTCCGAGGCCTACTTCGCCCGGCTGCTGGGCCTGCCCTTTATCGCCGTCATCCCCAAGGGTACCTCCCAGGAGAAGATAGCCAAGATCGCCTTCTACGGCGGCCACTGCCACCTGGTGGACGACCCGGCCCAAATAGACGCCGAATCCCACCGCCTGGCCCGGGAAACCGGCGGCCATTTCATGGACCAGTTCACCTATGCCGAACGGGCCACCGACTGGCGCGGCAACAACAACATTGCCGAGACCCTGTTCGCCCAGTTGGCCCACGAGCCCCACCCCGAACCCCACTGGGTGGTGATGAGCGCCGGCACCGGCGGCACCTCCGCCACCCTTGGCCGCCATATCCGCTATGCCCGCATGAACACCCGCCTCTGTGTGGTGGACCCGGAGCATTCCGCCTTCTTCGACTACTACCACAGCCGCGATAAAGCCATTCGCACCAAGGGTTCCTGTGTCGAAGGCATAGGCCGGCCAAGGCCGGAGCCAAGCTTCCTGCCCGACATTATCGACGACATGCTCAAAGTGCCGGACGACGCCAGTTTTGCCGCCATGCTGCTCCTTGAAGAGCTGCTGGGGCGCAAGGTGGGGGGCAGCAGCGGCACCAACTTCTTCGGCGCCCTCACTAAGGTCAAGGCCATGCACCAGGCCGGCCAGGCCGGGTCGGTGGCCACCTTGATCTGCGATCAGGGGGAGCGCTACCTCAACACCTATTACGACCCGGCCTGGCGGGCCAGCAAGGGCATAGTGGTGGACAACTGGCTGCCCAGGCTGCGCCAGTTCTGGCAGCAAGGCACCGGCCTTTAGCAGGCCTTAAAAAGCCCGGCCAAGCCGGGCTTTTTTCAGGGCTTGGGGCTGCCCATCACTTCTTCGACCTTGTCCCCTTGGGGCAGGCCCATAACGGTGCGCACTGTGCCGTCGGCTTCCTGGTAGTAAATGGCCGGGGTGGCGTGGATACCCAGCTCGGTCATCATGTCGTTGTTGGCTTCCACCTGCTGGCGGGCCGCTTCAGTGATGCCCGAGGTATCCATGGCGTAACCGGGCTGGCGATAGCCATGCTGGTGGGCGTCCAGGGCCTTGGCAGGATCGGCGGCAGCCAGTACGGCGGCCGATTCATCCGGGCTTTCTTCGCGGATAATGCCCACCATCACATGGCGCAGCTGCACCTTGCCCGCCTCAACCCAGGGCCTGGCCTGCTGCCAGAAGCGGTGGCAATAGGGGCATTCGGGATCGGTAAAGACATAAATGATCCTCGGCGCCTTGGGGTTGCCGTCCACCACCCAGGCACTTTCGCCCAGGGTCTGCCAAGCCGCTTGATTGCGAGGGCCGTTTACCAGCTTGTCCAGGGGCGCCGAGGTGAGATCCTGGCCCTTGGCGTCCAGCAAGGTTCCCACCAGCACATGCTGGCCGTCGGCGGTCAGGTAAAGGGCCACCGGCTGGCCCTGGATCTGGCCGGCATAACCTTTAAGGCCAGCGGGGGCCTCGAAGCTGCCCACTATGGTCAGGCCCCTGGCCTCGACAGCGGCGATAGGGGCTGGCAGGGTGTCGGCGGCCAGGGCCGGCAGGACAGTCAGCAGGCCGGCAAGGGCCAGGGCGGAGCGGCGAAAAACCATGAGATCTCCAGACAGGGAATAAGTGACATTGGCCTAAGACCGGCACAATGCAGTATGGCTTGCAGCCTAACGCCTTCATCACCAAGAAAAAAGCCGCACTGAGTGCGGCTTTTCGCAATAGCCTTTAAAAGGCCAGGCTGGCGCTGAGGCTCACTACCCTTGGGCCACCCTGCACCAGGTAACCGTAACCGGAGTAGCCCCCCACCGACGCCCAATAGGCCTTGTCGGTCAGGTTCTCCACCCGGGCATAAAAGGTCACGTCGTGGTTGAGAATGGTGGTGCCGTATTTGGCCCCCAGGTCAAAGCGGGTCCAGCCGGCGACCTTGAGGCTGTTGTTGGCGTCGGCGTAACGGTCACCGGTGGCAATCATCTGGGCGTCCAGGCTCAGGCCGTATACCCAGGGCAGGTCCCATTGCAGGCCCAGGTTACCCTGCCACTTGGCGGTACCTATCACCCTGTTGCCGTCGGTAGCACCGTCTTTGGTGTCACGCTGCTCGGCGTCCAGGTAGGTCAGGCCACCCAGCAGTTTGACATCGCCGGTCAGCTCACCAAACCAGCTCAGCTCCACCCCTTGATGGCGGTCTTCGCCGTACTCACCGAAACGGCCCTCTGCGTCCACAAAAGCGGAGGGTTTGTCGGTAGTAAAGAGAGCCAGGGTTGCGCCCAGGTCGCCGCCGTCATACTTGACGCCTACTTCCTTTTGCTTGGACACGTAAGGGGACAACTGCTCGCCGACGTTGGCCGTTACCCCAAAGCCGGCGGTTTCCCCCTGGGCCAGGGACTCGATGTAGTTGGCGTAGAAGGAGACGGCGTCGCTGGCTTTGTAGACCAGGCCTACAGAGGGCGACAAACGGGACTTGTCGTAAGACGGCGACGGGGTACCGTCGTAGCCGAAGTTATCAATTTTCATCTGCTGGAAGCGGCCGCCCAGGGTCAGCAGCAGTTGGTCGTCCCACAGGGCCAGGCTGTCGGCGATGGCCAGGCTGTCCAGGCGCACCTTCTGGGTCAGGCCAGGGTTGTCCATATTGCCGCCGGCAAAGCCGTCCCGTACCGGTGCGGCCAGTTGCACCGGGCGGTAAAGGTTGGCACTCAGGCCGTTATAGGCGCTCCAGGCGTAGGCGTTGTCCGAGTCCAGGCCGTAATGGGACGCCGACAGTACCCAGTGGTGCTTGACCGAACCGGTCTGCAACTGGCCGCGCAGGCCAAGCTCGGCACTGACTACGGTGTCTTCACGGACGTTGTCGGCCCGGTAGCTGGTGCCCTCGCCGCTTTGCAGATCGTTGACGGTAATGTTGGCCAGGGAGTTGTCTTCTTCCGAGTAACGGGCGCCCACCGCCGCCCAGGCGGTGGTGGTGGCGCTGAGGTCATACTCGCCGCGCAGGGTGCCAAACCAGTCTTTCTCGTCGGAATAGGTCCAGTCCTGGGCATAGTTGTGATCGGTGCCGGGTACCGCCGGTACGCCGGTGATGCCCGTTCCCAGGGTCACGGCAGGGCGGCCAGCATCTAGGCGACGCTCCTGATAGGTGGCGTCGGCAGAGACCCTGGCACGGTCACCGCGCCAGTCGTAGCCCAGGGACAGCACGTCGCTTTGCACTTCTTCGTTATCCACCCCGGTTTCCCCGTCCCTGTGGGCCAGGTTGAGACGCAGGCCATGCTGGCCTTCGTCGCCGAAGCGGCGGCTGAGGTCGGCGGCGGCATAGGCCTGGCCTTCCTGGTTCAGACCCAGGGTGACGTCGGTTTTCTCGTCGTTGCTGGCGCGTTTGGGCAGCAGGTTGACCGAGCCACCGATACCGTTACCGCCAGGGGCCATGCCGTTCAAAAAGGCGCTGGCACCGCGCAGCACTTCCACCCGTTCGATAAGCTCGGACGACACAAACTGGCGCGGCAGCACACCGTACAGGCCGTTGTAGGCCATTTCGTCGGAAAAGAGCAGGAAGCCACGGATAAAGTAGCTTTCCTGGAAGTTGCCAAAGCCACGGGCGACCCGTACACCGGGGTCATGCTGAATGACATCGCCAATGCCCTGGGCCTGGATGTCCTTCATAAATTGGTTGGTATAGGCGGTGCCGCTAAAGGGGCTGTCCATGTAGTCGGTGGTGCCCAGTATCCCCGCCTTTTGGCCACGGGCCACCTGGCCACCGGCATAGGCGCCAATAAGGCCGTCGGCGGACGCATCAGCACTGGCGGTAACGGTGATCTTCTCCACGTCTTGGTCGCCATCCTTGGCCTTGTCGGCTGCCAGGGCCGCACCGGCCAGGCCCAATTGCACGGCCAGGGCCAGGGGCAGCAGTTTCAGGGATGTTGCTGGGGTTTGCTTTTTCACGGGAACAACTCGCACGCCTAAAGGTGAATGCGCATGATTATCATCTTAATAAGTTAAAGGTGCAAATGCCCCTGTCCCGTCAGCAGGGCCACCGACCTTGTTCAGGCCCTGGCTCCCAGACCCAGCCAGGGTTTTAGCCTGGCCAGGACGGCCGGGAACATCACCAGGTTGCCGGCCAGGATCAATGCCAACCCCAGCACACCCTTGGGGTGCCATTGGTAACCTTCAAAGAAGGTGGACAGCGCCAGCGCCACCAACGGGAACAGCAGGGTGCTGTAGGCTGCCCGGCTGGCCCCCACCCGCCCTACCAGCCGAAAGTAGGCCCAAAAACCCAGCACAGAACCAACCACCGCCAGATACAACAGGGCTCCCAGATAGGCTGGACGCGGGTCCAGGTTGAATGGCAGGCCCTGGGCCAGGGCCAAAGCTCCCATCAGCAGCGCTCCGTAGCTCATGGCGTAGCCGTTGGTGGACAACAGATCCAGGCCCAGGCGCTGGTGGCGGGCGCTGATCAGGTTGCCCAGGGAAAAACCGTAAGTCCCCAACAGGCAAAGGCCTATGCCTTTAAGCAGTTCGGGGCTCCATTGGGCCGCCCGCAGTTCTGGCCAAAACAGGCTGCAGATCCCCGCCATGCCCAACAGGGCCGCCGCCAGCAACCGGCCCTCCAGGGGCTGGCGAAAGAAGAGGACACCGTTGGCGGCGTTGTACAGCACGGCCATGGAGAAGAGCACCGCTTCCATACCGGTGCTCAGATAGGCGGCGGCATGGTAGAAGCAGTAGAAATTAAAACCGAACACGCAAAAACCCTGGGCCAGGCACCACAGATGGTCCCGGGCGGCCAGGGCCTTGAGACGGCCGCTCAAGGCCAGCCCAAGCATCATCAGGCCGGCGGCCAACGCAAAGCGGTAAAAGATGGACACCGTCGGCGCCACAGGCCCCTGTTGCAGGCCTATGGCGAGCCAGGTGGTCCCCCAGATAAGAACAACGGCAAGATACAGCAGGGTATTCATGGGGCCACTCCAACACCAAAGGGAGCATAAGCTTGCCCCAAGGTGGCTGGGCCCGCTGCCAGAGCCTTGCGGCCACTTGCAGATTCTTGCGCATTTGTTGGGCGCCTCCCTGGCCCCGGGGCCAGGGCACCAGTAGACTGGCCAGACCTTCGTTTTTTATTGCGGCCACCATGGGATACCAGGCGTTCGACCTTCTTCAACAGCAGCGTGCCACCCTGCACGACAGCCTGGTGCTGGACTCAGGGGTGCAGCTGGCCGCCTGGTCCAACCGCCACAATCTGATCACCCAGCAGCCGGACCACCACACCCTCAGCCTCTATGTGGCGGACGGTCTGGAGTGTTATTACAAAGGCCGGGAGGGCTGGCGGAACGGTGGCGGCCCGGACCGTTTCTGCCTGATGCCCAAGGACAGCGAGTCGACCTGGGATGTCAGGGGAGAGTTGAGCTTTGTGCACCTCTACTGCACCCATCAGCACCTGCTGGCCCTGGCCGAGCGCACCTGGGACAAGAGCCCGGCACGCATCGATCTGGCGCCGCAGATCTTCGGCGACGATCCCCAGATCACCCTGCTCTACCGCCAGTTCCTGCTGGCTCAGCAATGGCAGGACCCAGCCAACCGTCTGGCCCTGTCCAGTGCCAGCACCCTGCTGCTGACCCACCTGCTGCGCCGTTACAGCCAGCTGCAATGGCAGTTGCCAAGGGTCAAGGGCGGCCTGGCCCCCGTGGTGCTGAGCCGGGTCAAAGCCTATATGGAGCAGCACCTGGACCAGCCCATAAAACTGCAAGATCTGGCCGGGGAAGCGGGCCTTAGCGAGTATCACTTTGCCCGCATGTTCAAGCAGAGCACAGGCCAGGCCCCCCACCAGTACCTGATGGCAAGGCGACTGGCCCGGGCCCAGCAACTGCTGCGCCACAGCGAGCAGCCCCTGGTCGACATCGCCCTGGCTTGCGGCTTCAGCTCCGCCAGCCACTTTTCCAACCGTTTCAAGGCCGCCACAGGCCTGGCTCCTTCGGCCCTGCGCCGCCAGCCCGGTTAATCGTTACCCTCAGGGTAATGATTGCACGCAAAGGTTCATTGATAGGTCTGCAACCTCACCATAACGTTGACGTAAACGCTATGACGAGGAACCGCCATGCAGGCCGATACCCAACGCAACTGGTGCAGCCGCCGCCAGGACAAAGCCCGGCGCATAAGCCAGCTTGAATCGCTCGCCACCGGTAAGGAAATTCCCACCGCCCGCATTGTCGAGGCCCTGGAATTGCTGCTCGAACCGGGCGACAAGGTGGTGCTGGAAGGCAACAACCAGAAGCAGGCCGATTTTCTCTCCCGCTCCCTAGGCCAGGTGGACAACAGCAAAATCCACGACCTGCACATGGTGATGCCAAGCGTCGGCCGCCCCGAGCACCTGGATTTGTTTGAAAACGGCGTGGCCCGCAAACTGGACTTTTCCTTCTCCGGCCCCCAGAGCCTGCGCATCGGCCAGCTGATGGAAGACGGCCTCTTGGAAGTGGGCGCCATCCACACCTATATCGAGCTCTATGCCCGGCTCTTTGTGGACCTCACCCCGAGGATGGCGCTGCTGGCAGGCTTTAAGGCCGACCGGGCCGGCAATATCTACACCGGGCCTTCTACCGAAGACACCCCGGCGCTGGTGGAAGCCGCCGCCTTTAAAGACGGCATCGTTATCTTCCAGGTTAATGAAATCGTTGACGATGTAAGCGACCTGCCAAGGGTGGACATCCCCGCCAGCTGGGTCGATTTTATCGTGCTGGCCGACAAGCCCTTTTATATCGAGCCGCTCTTTACCCGCGACCCGCGCCTTATTACCGACGTGCACGTGCTGATGGCGATGATGGCCCTAAAAGGCATCTACGCCCGCCATCAGGTGCAATCGTTGAACCACGGCATCGGCTTTAACACCGCCGCCATCGAGCTGTTGCTGCCCACCTACGGCGAAGAGCTGGGCCTCAAAGGCAAAATTTGCCGCAACTGGACCCTAAACCCCCACCCAACCCTCATTCCCGCCATCGAAAGCGGCTGGGTGGAAAGCGTGCACTGCTTCGGCACTGAGCTGGGCATGGAAGACTACGTGGCCGCCCGCCCCGACATCTTCTTTACCGGCAGCGACGGCTCCTTGCGCTCCAACCGCGCCTTTTGCCAGTTGGCTGGCCAATACGCGGTGGACATGTTTATCGGCGCCACCTTGCAGGTGGACGGCGACGGCAACTCCTCCACCGTGACCCGGGGCCGGGTTGCAGGCTTTGGCGGCGCCCCCAACATGGGCCACGACCCAGGCGGCCGCCGCCACGCCAGCCCGGCGTGGCTGGATATGCGCACCGACACCAATCCCCTGACCAAAGGCAAAAAGCTGGTGGTGCAGATGGTGGAGACCTTCCAGGACGCCAACAAACCCACCCTGGTGGCCGAGCTGGACGCCATCGCCATGGCCAGCGATTACCAGATGCCCCTGGCGCCGGTGATGATCTACGCCAGCGACGTAACCCACGTGCTCACCGAAGAAGGCATTGCCTACCTGTATCTGGCCAAATCCCCCGAGGAGCGCCGGGCCATGGTGGCGGCGGTGGCGGGCATTACCGCCATTGGCCTTGCCCGCGACCCGGTCGAGACCGCCCGCCTTCGCGCCGAAGGGCTGGTGGCCTACCCGGAAGACTTGGGCATCAAACGCTCGGAGGCCACCCGCGACAAGCTGGCCGCTAAGAGCATCAGCGAGCTGCAGGCCTGGTCCGGCGGCCTCTATCAGCCCCCTGCCAAATTTCGGAGCTGGTGATGAAAGCCCTCGCCCTCACCCCTTCGGCGCACAAAGCGGCCTTGGCCCGCTGGGCCTTGCTGGCCGAGGCCGAACTCACCCCCAAACCGGCGCTGGTGGACAGGCGCTCAAGCGGCGCCCATGGCGATATGGACTTGGCGCTGATGCGCCGCTCCGCCGCCGCCCTTGAGCCCTGGTTTGAAAAAATGGCGGCGCTAACCGGCCCCCGCAACGGAGATTTTCGCGCCGCCCTTGGCCTTTTGGGCCGTGAGGCCGAAAGCGCCATGCTTGCCGCCACCGGCGGCATCAATACCCACAAGGGCGCCATCTGGGCCTTGGGGTTGCTGCTGGCCGCGCCTGACGCTCCCCAGGCAGAAGCGCTGCTGGCAAGCGCCGGGACCCTTGCCCAACTGGCAGACCCGTTCTCCCCGGCCCTGCCCCCAAGCCACGGCGAGCAGGCCATGGCCCGCTATAAGCTTGGCGGCGCCCGGGCACAGGCCCAGGCCGGTTTCCCGCAAATTCGTGACCAGGGCCTGCCGGCCCTTCGCCAAAGCCGCGCGCGTGGCGACAGCGAACAGACCGCTCGCCTTAACAGCCTTTTGGCCATCATGACCGCCCTTAGCGACACCTGCGTGCTGCACCGCGCCGGGCTCAAGGGCCTTGATGCCATGCAGCAAGGCGCCCAGGCCGTGCTGGACGCCGGCGGCGCCGGCACCCTCGCTGGCAGGCGTGCCCTCAAGCGGCTGGACGCCACCCTTTTAGCCCTAAATGCCTCGGCCGGGGGCGCTGCCGATCTGCTGGCCGCCACCTTGCTGACCGACAAGCTTTGCCCAGAACAGGAGGGGTAATGGAAACCTTCGCACTGACCCAAGACGCCACCAACCAGCCCCTGGGCCGGGCCCTGGTGGGCTGCGTTGCCTCAGGGGACCTGGAAGTGATGATTGAGCCGGCCACCGATGCCAAGGCGCACATTCACATCACCAGCAACAGCGCCAACCCCGGCCGCTGGCAGCAAATAGTGAGCGCCATCACCCAAAGCCAGCCGCTGCCGGCCATGCGCATGGACATTCACGACTTTGCCGCCACCCCGGGGGTGATTCGCCTGCGCATCGAACAAGCCCTGGAACTGGCCAAAGAGGAGGCTAACCATGTCGCATAACTTTGCCGACGCCAGCGCCCGCCAGCGGGCCAAATTGCTGCTCGATGACGGCAGCTTTCGTGAACTCCTCGGCCCCTTTGACCGCCTCACATCACCCTGGCTTGAGCGCCAGGGCATAGTGCCGCAGTTTGACGACGGCGTAGTGATCGCCAAAGGCCGCATCGACGGCCAAAGCGCCGTGGTAGCGGCCATCGAAGGGGGCTTTCAGGGCGGCAGCCTTGGCGAAGTCGCCGGCGCTAAAATCGCCGGCGCCCTGGAACTGGCCCTGGAAGACAACCAAAAGGGCATCCCCACCGCTGCCGTGCTGGTGCTGGAAACCGGCGGCGTGCGCCTGCAAGAGGCCAACCTGGGCCTGGCCGCCATCGCCGAAATTCAATCGGCCATTGTTGCCCTTCGCGCCCACCAGCCGGTTATCGGCATTATCACCGGGCCCGTGGGCTGCTTTGGCGGCATGTCCATCGCCGCCGGCCTTTGCAGCTACCTCATCATGACCCGCGAAGGGCGCCTGGGTCTTAACGGCCCGCTGGTTATCGAGCAAGAAGCGGGCATTGGCGAATACAACGCCGCCGACCGCCCCTTTATCTGGAGCCTTTCTGGCGGCGAGCAGCGCCTGGCCGGCGGCCTGGTGGACGCCTGCACCGGCGAGAGCACAGGCAGCGTTGCCAGCGCCCTGCGTTACTACCTGAAAAAGGGCCTGCCCAAGGTGCAGCGCAGCGACGCCTTTGACCGTTTCCTGCCGGCCCTTTTGGAACTCGACAACAGCCAGCAGCTGGACGCCGCCGGCGCCCGGGCCATTTTAAAAGGAGTGCAAGCATGAGCCGTGGCCAACACTGGTTTGACGCCCTGACCCAGAACATGCAGCAAAAGCCTAGCCCCGTGCCCTCGGTGTGCGTTGCCGACGGCGAGCTGGCCGGCCGCCCCTGCCGGGTCATTCTGGTGCGCCCCGATGCCGCCAACCCCTTCCCCCGCGCCCGCAGCGGCGAAGTGGGGCTGCTGGAAGGCTGGGCGCTTGCCAAGGTGGTGCAAGAAGCCACCGGCGATAAGCGCACCCTGCTGGCCATTGTCGATGTGCCCAGCCAAGCTTATGGCCGCCGCGAAGAGGCTCTGGGTATTCATCAGGCCCTGGCCGCCGCTGCCGGCGCCTACGCCAAGGCCCGCCAGGCCGGGCACCCGGTGCTGGCGCTGTTGGTAGGCAAGGCCATGTCCGGCGCCTTTTTGGCCCACGGCTACCAGGCCAACGCCATCCTGGCCCTGGACGATGCCGGCGTCATGGTGCACGCCATGGGTAAGGCCGCTGCGGCCAGGGTCACCCAGCGCAGCGAAGAAGACTTGGACCGCCTGGCCGCCAGCATCCCGCCCATGGCCTACGACCTTAAAAACTACGCCTCTTTGGGGCTGCTGAGCGGCCGCATTGAGGTGTCAAGCGCCGAGGCCCCCACCGGCAGCGACCTTGAAAAGGTCAACGCGGCCCTTGCCGCTGCCCAGCAGCAAGCCCTTGGCAGCACCAGCCTTGCCCACCGCCTGGACGGCGAAAACCGCCAGGCCTCCAAGAAAGTGCGCCAGCTGCTGCGCCAGCAATGGGCGCTGGAGTCATGAACTGGCAACCCCACGACTTGTTGTGGGTGAAAGCCGGCAGCCTGTTGGCGCCGGCCGGGGAGCAGCTCGCGCCCTGGGCGGCGGCGCTTACCGGCCCGGTGGTGGTGCGCCGGGCACCCAGCAGCGCCACCCTGGTGCCGGTGGGGCTTCGCGGCAGCAATAAGGCCGAACGCCAGGGCGCCTTTGTACCCAAGGCCGCAGTAGAAAAGGCCCTGACGCCCTTTGATCTGGTGCGCCATAAAAGCTGGTTCGGCCACCGCCTTCGCGGCCAGCACCCGGTGCTGGTTACCCTGGACCGGATAGCGGGGCTCCTTGGCGATTATCAGTGGGGCATCACCGGCAGCCTGGGGTATGAACTGGCAAGCGGCATCCGCCAGCTGACCGGCAGCTCAGACCTCGACCTGCTGCTGCGCTGCCAGGGGCCTTTGGCAAGAAGCGAGGCCAAGGCGCTTTGGCAGGCGCTAAACCTTGGCCCTTGCCAGCTCGACGTGCAGCTGGCGCTGCCGGGGGGCGCCGTGGCCCTGGCCGAATGGGCCGGCCCCAGCACCAAGGTCCTTTTAAAAACCGACCAGGGGCCGCTGTTGACCGGCCAGCCCTGGCAGGAGCAAGTGGCATGAGCGCCGTATTTACCTGCCCAGGCCAGGGGGCCCAGCGCCCCGGCATGCTGCAAAAGCTGCCGGCGCACCCCGCCGCCCAAGCCGTCGCTGCCAGCGCCGAGGCGGTGCTGGGCCAGGCCCTTACCACCCTCGACAGCGACAACGCTCTTGGCCACAGCCGCAACGTGCAATTATCGCTCTTGATAAGTAGCGTTGCCTGGGGCCGCTACCTGCTGAGCGAAGGCTGCAAGCCGCGCTTTGTGCTGGGGCTTTCCATCGGCGCCTTCCCGGCGGCGGTGCTGGCCGAAAGCCTGACCTTTGAAGACGCTTTGCAACTGGTGGCCCTGCGCGGGGACCTGATGCAAAACGCCTTTCCCAGCAGCTTTGGCATGATGGCGGTAACGGGCCTGGACCGTTACCAGGTGCAGGCACTGCTGGAGAGAAACGGCTCGGGGGAGTCGTATCTGGCCAATATCAATGCCGACAACCAGTGCGTGCTCTCAGGCTCCTGGGCCGGGCTGGACGCCCTTAAGCCGTCTATTGCCAAGGCCGGCGGCCATTGCCAGGCCCTTAGCGTCACGGTGCCGTCCCACTGCCCGCTGCTGGATGAGCAGGCCCTGGTACTGAAATCCGCCCTGGATAAGGTGGCCATGCAGGCGCCCCGTATCGGTTATGTCAGCGCCAGCAAGGCACGGCTGCTGCGGGACAAAGACGCTATCCGGGACGATTTGGCCATGAACATGGCGCGGCAGGTGCACTGGCTCGATGCCAGCCGCCTGCTGGCCGAACGCGGCGTCAGCGCCGCCATAGAACTGCCCCCCAGCGGCACCCTCACCGGCTTGTTCCGGCGAGTGTTGCCGCAGGGGCACTGCGTCGGGGCAGACAGCACCCGGCTCGATAGCCTTCAGCTTTTATGCAGCGGCTGAGGGTGGCAGCACCGAAGTGAGTCGGTTGTACGCTTCGGCACATAAAAACGACGACAGCGGAGAAACATCATGATCATTTACGGCGTCACCTTACTGGCGGTCTGCACCCTCTTGGGTGTGGCCATAGGCCAGCTCCTTGGCACCCTTATCGGTATCCCCGCCAACGTAGGCGGCGTGGGTATCGCCATGGTGCTGTTGGTGCTGGTGGGCAGTACCTTGCAAAAAAGAGGGGTATTGGATTTAAAAAGCGAACAGGGCATCGAGTTTTTCAGTGCCATCTATGTGCCCGTGGTGGTGGCCATGGCCGCCAAGCAAAACGTCTACGGCGCCCTGACCGGTGGCCCCATGGCCATTACCGCCGGCATTGCCGCCGTGGTGCTGGGCTTTGCCCTGGTGCCGGTACTGGACCGCTGGGGGCGGGAAAGTCAAAGCGAAGAACAGACAGAAGCCATGACCGCCGAGGAGAGCCGCCATGTTTGACGCACTGCTCAAGGTCTCCAACACCTACAGCATGGTGGTGGGTTTTGCGGTTATCGGCCTCATCATGTGGCTGTCGTACTGGCTGTCGGCCAAGCTCACCTCCGGGCGTATCCACGGCAGTGCCATCGCCATCCTCTGCGGCCTGGTGCTAGCCTATATCGGCGGCATCATCAGCGGCGGCAAGCATGGCTTGATGGACCTGCCGCTGCTCTCTGGCATCGGCATTGTCGGCGGCACCATGCTGCGGGACTTTGCCATCGTCGCCACAGGTTACGGGGTCAAGGTCGAGGAGCTGAAAAAGGCCGGTTTCGTGGGGATACTGGCGCTGCTGCTGGGGGTCCTGTCCTCCTTTGTGGCAGGTGTGGCGGTGGCCATGGCCTTTGGTTACACCGACGCGGTGAGCCTCACCACCATAGGTGCCGGCGCCGTAACCTACATCGTTGGCCCGGTGACCGGCGCCGCCATCGGTGCCAGCTCGGAAGTGATGGCGCTGTCCATCGCCGCCGGCTTGGTCAAATCCATCCTGGTGATGGTCGCCACCCCTTTCGTGGCCAAGTACATCGGCCTTAACAACCCCCGCACCGCCGTGCTGTTCGGTGGCCTGATGGGCACCTCCAGCGGTGTGGCGGCCGGTCTTGCCGCCACCGATCCCAAACTGGTGCCCTACGGCTGCCTGACCGCCGCCTTCTACACCGCTGCCGGTTGCCTGCTGGGCCCCTCACTGCTCTTTCTGGCTATGCTGGCAATCACAGGTCAATAATGCCACTTAAGTCGCATTGCCCTTGCAAGGGGGCGGCGCCATAGTCAGACGGCCGGTTCTACCGGCCGTTTTTTTCAGTTGGGCGGCAAGGCAGGCAGCAGGTGGACGACGGCATTACCCTTAAAAAACTCGATATCTTCCTTACCTTTATGCGCACCGGCACCCTGGCGGAGGCGGCCGAAGCCCTGGGGCTGAGCGCGGTGAGCGTGCACAGGGCCATTCATTCCCTGGAAGAGGCCCTCAAGTGCCCGCTGTTTCGCCAGGAGGGGCGCTTGCTGGTGCCACTGCCCAGCGCCCAGGTACTGGCCGAGCAAGGCCAGCAGGTGCTGGCGTCCCTGGACGATGCCATCAAGGCGGTGCGGGAAACGGCCGGGGTGTACTCCAACCAGTTCAAGCTGGGGGCGCTCTATTCGTTGACCCTGGGCACAGTGCCGCAGCTCATTGCCGGCCTTAAGCTTCGCAAGGGCGAGCTCAATATCGAGCTGAGCCTGGACTCCAATACGGTGCTGTTCAACAAGCTCAAGGCCCTGGAACTGGACGTGATCCTGGTGGCCCTGGAGCCCGGCTTTGAAGACCCGGATTTCATCACCCTGCCGCTCTTTGAAGACGATATCTGCCTGGCGGTACCGCCGGACTCGCCCTTACAGGCCCTGCCCCAGACCAATCTCGACAACCTCAACGACGCCACCTTCGTGACCCTGGCCAAGGGCTTTGCCACCAGCCAAGACAGCTACCGGGCCTTCGACAAGGCCGGCATGACCCCCAACGTGGTGATGCAGGTGTCGGATATTTTTTCGCTCATTTCCATGGTCAGTGCCGGGGTGGGCCTGGCGCTGCTGCCAAGGCGGGTGGAAGCGGTGTTCGAGAATAAAATCCGCCTTATTCCCCTGGCCCCCGAGTGCCAGGTTACCCAGCAGATCTCCATGGTGTGTCTGGCCAGCCGCGAGCGGGACCCACGCATCCTAAGCTGCATTGCCGAGTGTCGCAGCTATGCCAGGCGTATCGCCTCCAAATGAGGGCCATGCCTGGGGTTGGATATGCTAAGGTGCAAAAACAGCCAGGAACGGCGCTTAAAAAACAAGGAGATAATCTTATGACCGACACCCCCTCCCTTGAGCATCAGCTCGATTTACAAATTCAGTCCTTCAGCCAATGTCTGCAACAGGAACTGGGCCAGGCATTTCAGCACCTCAAGGAAGAATACGCAGACCCCGCCTACGGCATCTATGCCATCGGCCTGTATTACGACCAGGGCAGCTGGCAACACATCGCTCCCTTGCTGGCCTCGGAAAAAGCCCTGGACTGGCAAGCCAACCAGGACCAAGACTCGCCCCTTTCCATAGCAGACCGCAAAACCAGCCGCCGCTGGGGGCTGATTGACAACCCCCACGCCCAAACGGTGATGGATCAAGATTGGCTGCCCGAGAGCCTGGCCGTGCTGGAACAGATCCAGGCGCTGCTGGAAGAAGCAGAAGAGGAAATCGAAGCCACCGAGCCGGAGCACCGTTTCCACCAGGCCCTTATCGAAGATCTGATACGGGACCATTACCTGCAATTGCGGCTGGCGGCCCGGCGGGCGCTGCTGAACCTTAAAGGCGAACCCTGGTTTCAGGACTGGCTGGCCGAGACCGGCGCCATATTGGTTACCGACGCTACCCCTTACGACGATGTGGTGCAGCTTGAAGACATTCATGCCCTGAATGACGAAGCCGGCTATCGGCGTTTCTACGAGGGCCGCCAGGCGATGACCGCCATGTGCGCCAAGGAGGCGGCGCTGATCAAAGACATGCCCGATCACTGGGTCAATCAGGCCGCCAGGGAGCTGGAGGCCGACTAACAATCCTGTGCATCAAAAAGCCGCCATAAGGCGGCTTTTTGTTTTCAATCACCCATGCACAGCCATCTCTAGATACTGCCAAAGGGGCCCCTGGGCACCAGCGGGCTGTCATGGGGGCTGACCAGGGCATAGTTGAAATCCTTGTCTGACCAATAGCGGGCCAGCAGGCTGCCGTCTTGGCGCTCCCCCTTGGGCAGCATATGGTGGCGCGGCCCTGGCGGGCGGATAAAGAACAGCAGCGCCTGGCCCTTGTCGTTGCGGTACAGCACCATGGCGGCCGGCCCTTCGGCGGTGGCCATCAGCTCGGCCCCCACCCGCTTCAGGCCGTAGTTGTCCAGGGCCGGCGGCAGGCTGGCTCCCTTGAAATGGCTGTCGAACCAACCGGCCAGCTGGGCCTGGTCCACACCCTTGGCAGGGGCCTGGCTAAAGAGCCGGTAGGCTTCCACCGCATCGCTCATGGGCAACATCGCTTTGGCATAAAGACGGCTCTGCCATTGGCTGCCGCCAAACCAACCGCAGCCCAGGGCCAACACCAGGGTGGCGGCGGTGGCAAAGCGGCGCCGGCGCCGGGCCTTGATTGCCCGGCGCACCGCAAAGGGATGTAAGGCCGGGTTGGCAGCCAGGGGCACTTGGCTAAATCCCTGGCGCAGCGCCTCGCTGTCGCGGCGGTAACGGGCCAGCTGCTGGGCAACCTCGGGGTGGCGGGCCAGGTAGTCTTCCACCACGGCGCGCTCGGCGGCGGCCAGTTCGTCGTCTAGGTACGCCTGGAGCTGCTCTTGGCTAGGTTTCATCGGATCACCCTCAGCCGGCCCTCGGCGTTGCCTTGGGCCGGCACCTCTTCAAGTAACTGGCGATAGGCCTGGCGGGCCCGTGACAGGCGCGACATGACGGTGCCCATGGGAATGGCCAGCGCCTCGCTCACTTCCTGGTAGCTCAGGCCTTCAACCGACACCAGCACCAGGATGCTGCGCTGCGGCTCGGGCAGTTTGGCAAAAAGGGCCAGGGCGTGGTGCTCTTCCAACTGCTGCTCCAGGGTGGCGGTTTCGCCCTCATCGCCGCTAAAGAGCTGCAACAGCTTTTTAAAGCGGCCGTTGCGGCGCTGGCCGTCGATAAAGTGGCGATAAAGAATGGAGAATAACCAAGGCCTTACCGCCCCCTGCTGCCGGCGCTGCTGCCAGCCGAGGATAGCCTTTTCCACCGTGGCCTGGACCAGGTCGTCGGCGTCAAAAGGCGTGCGGGTAAGCGACAGGGCAAAGCGCCTCAGGCTTGGCAGTTGGTCAAGGATGACCGAGTCCAGTTCATTCATGTCCGAGTTCATCCACTAAGTCTGCTTATCAAACGAGTGGCGCTTTCTTTTATTCCCGTGGAATAAAAAAAAGTCCCGGGCGTCTTGCTTGAGTAGTTAACCACAAGGACATCCGATGGACACTCCCAACACCAAGCTGCGCCTGGCCGTTATTGCCGTGGCCGTAGCGCTGCCGGCGGCCTTTTTCGCCTACTCGGCCGGCTGGCTGAGCCCGGCCCGGCTGACCCCGGCCAAACTCGTCGACCAGTTGCAGGCCAATGGCGGCAACAACATGGGCGAAAGGCGCAACCACACCAAGGGCCTTTGCGTCAGCGGGTACTTCGAGGGCAACGGCCAGGGCACGGCGGTGTCCAGCGCCACCGCCTTCACCCAGGGCCGCTACCCGGTTTCAGGGCGTTTTTCCCTGCCCGGCGGCAACCCCCACGGCAACGACGCCGCCGCCACGCCCCGCTCCCTTAGCCTGAAGATTGACGGCGGCGCCGGCCAACAATGGCGCATGGCCATGTTGTCTTCGCCGGTGTTTGTGCTGAGCCAACCCCAGGATTTCTACCAGCTGCTGAAGCTCCAGCAGCCAGACCCTGCCACCGGCAAGCCCGATGGCGCCAAGATTGGCGCCTTCTTCAAAGCCCACCCCGAAAGCGCCCCTTTCCTGAACTGGGCCAAAAACCACAAGCGCTCCGACAGCTTTGCCAGCACCCCGTTTAACAGCCTCAACGCCTTTGCGGCCACCAACGCCGACGGCGAGCGCCGCTTTGTGCGCTGGTCCTTCCTGCCCCAGGCCCCCTTTGCCGCCCAGCCGGCGGGCGCCGGCCCGGACTTTTTGTTTACCGATCTCCAAAAGCGCCTGGAAGAGGGCCCGGTCAGCTGGCAGCTGCAATTGCAGCTGGCCAACCCAGGGGACCCGGTCACCGATGCCACCAAGGCCTGGCCTGCCGATCGCCAGCACATCGACGTGGGCACCCTGGTGCTGACCCAGGCCGAGCCCGGGAGCAGCGGCGCCTGCCGCGACATCAACTTCGACCCCACCATACTGCCAGCAGGCCTTAGCCCCTCGGCCGACCCACTGCTGCCGGCCCGCTCCGCCGTCTATTCCGACGACTTCACCCGCCGCATCGGTGAACAAGCCAAGCTGGAGGACAAATCATGAAAGCGCGATTTCATATTGCGATTCGCCTGCTGCACTGGCTGATGGCCCTGGCCATCTTCACCATGCTGTTTGTGGGAGCCGGCATGGTCAGTTCGGTGGCCAACCGCGACTGGCTCTACGACCTGCACAAGCCCCTGGGTATCGCCATCTTGGTGCTGGCCCTGTTGCGGCTGGCTGTGCGCCTCAGCACCCGCACCCCGCCCCTACCCGGCGACATGCCGCTCTTTATGCAGCTGGTGGCGAAGTTTTCCCATCTGCTGCTCTACGGCCTGATGTTGGCCATGCCCCTTGTCGGCTGGCTGATGCTAAGCGCCGGGGGCTACCCTGTGACCCTGGGTGGCGGCATTGAGCTGCCGGCACTGGTGGCCAAATCCAATAGCCTTTACGCCCTGCTTCGCCCCCTGCACAGCTTGCTGGCCTACAGCCTGTTGCTGCTGGTGCTGGGGCATATGGCGGCGGCCCTGTTCCATGGCCTTATCCGCCGCGACGCCGTGCTCAGCAGCATCGGCTTTGGCAAGTCCCGGCCCATGGACTAACCAACCTGGCGCTGCCAGGGCCAAAAAAAACGCCACCTAGGGGTGGCGTTTTTTGTTATGCGGCCAGGCGCAACCGCCCCAGGGGGCTCAGCAAGAGCGCATAACGCAGGGCCACATAAGTCACCACGGCGGTGGCCACCAGCAGCTCCACTTCGGCCAGCAGGTGCAGCTGGGCGACGGCGTCAACGTCCAGCCCCCAATGGGCAAAGAGCTGGCTGACCTTGAACAGGGCGGTGGCACTGATCACCAGGGGAAAGGTAAAGGCGGCAAACCCGGGGCTAAAAGGCAGGCGCAGCAGGGTCACCAGGGCCAGGTAGATGATGGCGGTCATCAGCACGGCAATGCCCAGCAGCAGTGCCACCAGCAACAAGGAGGGCTCGGGGACCACGGTCAGGTAACCGGCCAGGGACAGGCTGGCCGGGGCCGCTAGTATGGCGATGGTGGGCTTGGCGGCATCCGGCACGGCGGCGCGGAAGATAAGCCGGTAGATCATCAGCGGCAGCATCAGGGCGTAGCAGGCCATGCCGAACCACAACAGGCCATGGGCCAGGGGGGCAAAGGCGCCGCCGGGGCTGGCCACGTCGGCAACGATAATGCCCACTGGCGGCACAAACCAGCTGGGCACCATGTGGTGCAGTTGAAAGTCCCTGGCCCTGTGCCAGGCAAAGGTGGCCAAAAACACCAGGTGCAGCGCCACGGCAAAGAGCCACAGGGCGCTGCCCAACTGGCCGCCAACGGCCTTGGACACCACCATGGTGGCCATGGCGAAGGTGGGCACCACGCTACCCACCACAGGGTGGGCCAAGTCGGCCTTCAACAGGTGCGGGTGCAGCAGGAACTTGGCCGCCAGCACCAGCAGCAGCAAGCCCGCCACCAGGGCCCCAAGGGCCTGGGCCTTTCCGGCAAAAAGCCCGGTATTTTCCCAACACCAGCCGAGGCTGGCGATACCCAGGGCCAGGCCGGCCATGGGGGTGGGGGCGCTGGCAAAACGGTTGACGATACCCATGGGGGCTCCAAAGACGTTTGAGCTATGGCGCCATCATAGAAAGCCCCTATCGTTTGTGATATCTAAATGATTTAAACCACTCGTTTAGAAAAACCATATGCCAAGCTTCAAGCAACTGCAGGTTTTTGCCAGCGTCGCCCGCCACGGCAACCTGGGCCAGGCCGCCGAGGAACTCTTCCTCAGCAAGGGCGCCGTGTCCCAGGCCTTGGGGGAGCTGGAGCGGCGCCTGGGTACGCCCCTTTTCGACCGGGTCCATCCCAGGCTCCAGCTCAACGACCAGGGCCGCCAGCTCCAGCCCCTGGCCGAAGCGGTGCTGGACAGGGTCCAGGATATACGCCACCTCTTTGACGAAGGGGGCGAACCCCAGGGTGAGCTGCGCCTGGGGGCCAGCCAGACCATAGGCAACTACCTGCTGCCTGGGCTGCTGGCGCAGATGCCGGGGCTGGCCGCCAAGGTGCGGATCACCAACACCCACAACCTCTGCCACCTGCTGGCCCATTTCGAGTTGGATCTGGCCCTTATCGAAGGGGAAAACCACCACAGCGAACTGGCCACGGCCCCCTGGCTGGACGACGAAATGCTAGTGGTGGCGGCCTCCGGCCACCCCCTGGCCGGCCGCACCTCAGCCGGCACCAAGCTGGCCCTTAACGACCTCAACGGCCAACACTGGGTGCTGCGCGAACCCCAGTCCGGCAGCCGCGAACAATTCGACCGGGAACTGGCCCCCAGGCTCGGCACCCTGGGCCGGGTGCTGGAACTCAATACCCTGGAAGCGGTGATGCAGGGGGTGGAAGCGGGCCTGGGGCTGACCCTGGTGTCGCGCCTGGCCGCCGCCGACCGCCTGCAAAGCGGCCGCCTGGTGGCGCTGCCCCTGGCCCAGGGATTTCCCCGCCAGCTGCGCCTTGCCTGGCACAAACAGAAATACCACGGCGCCCTGCTGCGCCGCTTTATCGCCTTCTGCCAGGCCCCTAGAGGCTAAGGCGCGGCTGCAGGAAGTCCAAAAAGGCCTGAATACGCCGGGACAGGCCGCTGTGGCGGTAGAAGACGGCGTTGACGCCCTGGCGCTCCGGTTGGTCCACCTGATGCTGGGTCAGCACCTTGACCAGCCGCCCCTGGCGCAGATCTTCGGCCACCATAAAGTTGGACAGGCAGGCAATGCCGTTGCCGGCCAGGGCCAACTGGCGCAGGGTTTCGCCGCTGGACACCCTAATGGCAGGCTCTACCTGGGGTTTACCCGGCAGCGGCCAGCGGTTGAGGGCAGCCGGGCTGACAAAGCCCAGCAGCTGGTGCTGGCCAAGTTCCGAAGGATGCTGGGGCACCCCGCGTTTGGCGAGATAGGCCGGGCTTGCCACCAAGTGCAGCGGGCTTTGGCCAAGGGCACGGGCGTGCAGGCTCGAATCACTCAGGCCACCGATACGAATGGCAAGATCGGTGCGCTTTTCCAGCAAGTCGATGATGCCGTCGCTGCTGGTCAGTTCCAGTTCGATGGCCGGAAACTGGGCCCGAAACTCGCTGACAATGGGCACTATCTGATGCAGCACAAAGGGGCTGGCCGCATCCACCCTTAGCCGGCCCCGGGGTTTGCCCTGGCTGGCGTCCAGCTCCTCTTCGGCTTCTTCCAGTAATTTCAGGCCCTGGCGCACCCTTTGGACAAAGTGGCGGCCTTCTTCGGTCAGCTCCAGGCGGCGGGTGGTGCGGTTGAGCAGGCTGGCGCCCAGCTCCGCCTCGATGCGGCTGACCGCCTTGGACACGGTGGCTACCTGCACATTCAACTGCTCGGCGGCCCGGGAAAAACTACCGCTGTCCACCACCGCCAGCAGCACCGCAAGGTTGTCGGAACGGGTTTTCATTTTCCACCTTGGAAAAAATCATTTCAGATAACGCACATTTATCACAAAAGTAAGCTTGGCAAGAATGCCGTCATCAAAAACTGACGGAGATTTGTCATGCCCATCGCCTTGCTGGCGCTGACCTTAAGCGCCTTTGCCATAGGCACCACCGAGTTCGTGATAGTCGGCTTGGTGCCCACCATCGCCAATGACCTTGGGGTTACCCTGCCCTCGGCCGGCCTCTTGGTCAGCCTCTATGCCCTGGGGGTGGCCATCGGCGCCCCGGTGCTGACCGCCCTTACCGGCCGCTGGAACCGTAAAACGGTGCTGCTGTCGGTGATGGCCCTCTTTGTGCTGGGTAACCTGTTGGCCTGGCAGGCACCCGGCTATTCGAGCCTGATAGTGGCGCGGATACTGACTGGCCTGGCCCACGGGGTGTTCTTTTCCATCGGCTCGACCATCGCCACCAACCTGGTCAGCAAGGATAAAGAAGCCAGCGCCATCGCCATTATGTTTACCGGCCTCACTGTGGCCCTGGTCACCGGCGTGCCGCTGGGTACCTTTATCGGCCAGCATCTGGGTTGGCGCACCACCTTCCTGGTGGTGTCGGTGCTTGGGCTGTTGGCCCTTATCGGTAGCGCCTTGCTGGTGCCCAAAGACCTCAAACAACCGGCCCCGGCCAAGCTTTCTTCGCAACTAAAAGTGCTGACCCAGCCCCGGCTGCTGCTGGTGTACGCCATGACGGCGGTGGGCTACGGCGGCACCTTCGTGGCCTTTACCTACCTGGCCCCCATTTTGGAGCAGGTGTCTGGATTCCAGTCCAGCGCCGTGGGCCTCATCATGCTGGTGTACGGGGTGTCGGTGGCGGTGGGCAACATCTGGGGCGGCCGCCTGGCCGACCGCAAGGGCCCCATAGCCGCGCTGCAACTTATCTTTGCCGCCCTGGCCCTGGTGCTGCTGGCCTTCACCTTTACCGCTCAAAGCCCGGTGGGCGCGGTGCTGACCGTACTGCTGTGGGGCGCCTTTGCCTTTGGCAACGTGCCCGGCTTGCAGGTGTATGTGGTGCAGCTGGCCGAGAAATACACCCCTCACGCGGTAGACGTGGCCTCTGGCCTCAATATCGCCGCCTTTAACGTCGGCATTGCCCTTGGCTCCATCATCGGCGGCACCGTTATCGACAGCCTCAACCTGATGGATACCCCCTGGATAGGCGCCCTCATTGTGGTGCTGGCCCTGCTGCTGACCCGCTTGTCCGGCTTCTTGGACCGCCGTGGCGCAGCCCAAGCCCTGTAACCCAATCAAGGGGCAGGGCTGACCTGCCCCGGGAGCGCACCATGAGCATCAATACCCTCACTCAAGGCGGCTTTTCCATCGGCGTTGAGCTGCCACTGGACAACGACTGGACAGCCCAAGGTGAAGCCAGCCGCCTGGCCGCAGGCCGCAAACCGGGCGAGCCGGACATGAGCCAGCACCAGGAGCTGGTAAAACTGGCCGACCAACTGGGCTTTCGGGCCGCCTGGGTCAGAGACGTGCCCTTGTACGACCCGGCCTTTGGCGACGCCGCCCAGGTGTTTGAGATCTTCAGCTACCTTGGCTACCTGGCCGGCGTTACCCAGAATATCTTGCTGGGCACGGCGGCGGTGGTGTTGCCGCTGCGCCAGTCTTGGCTGGTCAGAAAAGCCGCCGCCTCAGTACAAGCCCTTAGCCACAACCGCCTGCTTTTGGGGGTGGCCAGCGGCGACAGGCCGGCCGAATACCCGCTTTTTAGTGAAGATTTTGCCAGCCGAGGGGACGCCTTTCGCGAAAGCGTGGCGGTGCTTAAAGGGGAGCGGGACCACCAACTCGCCCCCGGCCAGGCCATTTTGCCCAAAGCCCCACAGCCGCCGCTGCTGGTGGCCGGTTTTGCCCAGCAATCGCTGCAATGGGTGGCGGACAACATCCAGGGCCTGTTGGCCTACCCCGGCACCCCAAGCGACCACAAGCGCCGGGTTGCCCAGTGGCGGCAATTGGCTGGCAACAAGCCCTATGTAAGCTTTATCCACTTGGATCTGCTGGCCGACAAAAACGCGCCTTTAAAGCGCCACCACTTTGGTATCAGCGGCGGCAGCAAGGCGCTGATAGCAGAGCTTGCCGCCATGAAGGAGGTGGGCGTAGACCATATCGGCCTGCACTTTCGCCGCAACCAGCGGCCCCTTGCCGACACCCTTATGGAAATCGCCAGCGACGTGCTGCCGCAGTTTCACGGCCAGGGGCCATTAATCGATTAACTGCAACAGCCTTTTTTGCCCAAGCGCTTTTCAATTGCGGCGGGGCGCAGTAGCATGTGCCCGCCGTTTTGTGACGGCAATCACCTTTAGATATCACTTATTCTCAGGGCGGGGCGAAATTCCCCACCGGCGGTAGGCCCCCAGGGGCAAGCCCGCGAGCGCCCGGCACAGCCGGGGTCAGCAGATCTGGTCAGAGTCCAGAGCCGACGGTCATAGTCCGGATGGAAGAGGATAAGGGTAAGGGTGCGGCCCGCCGCGCTCTTTGCCTGCATGCAGCTTTTTTGCAGCCATTTCCTGTGCCCTGATTCTGGTAGCCCTAGGAGCGTTATTACCATGAGTCAGACCAACCAAACCTCACTGCTGGCCGAATACGGCACCCCTATCGAGCGCGTCGAAGCCGCCCTTGCCGCCTTGCAACAAGGCCAAGGAGTACTGGTGGTGGACGACGAGGACCGCGAAAACGAAGGGGACCTCATCTACAGCACCGACCACCTCACCGACGCCCAGATGGCGCTGATGATCCGCGAGTGCTCCGGCATCGTCTGCCTGTGCCTCACCGACGCCCAGGCCAACCAGTTGGATCTGCCGCCCATGGTGGTGGCCAACAACTCCAAGAACCAAACCGCCTTCACCGTCACCATCGAGGCAAAAGAAGGGGTGACCACCGGCGTCAGCGCTGCCGACCGGGTTACCACCATCAAGACCGCCGTAGCCCAAGGGGCCAAGCCCGAGCACCTGGCCCGCCCCGGCCACGTGTTCCCGCTGCGCGCCAAGGCGGGCGGCGTACTGGAGCGCCGTGGCCACACCGAAGGCACAGTCGACTTGATGCGCCTGGCGGGGCTGACCCCGGCCGGGGTGCTGTGCGAACTGACCAATGAGGACGGCACCATGGCCCGCCTGCCCGAAATCATCGCCTTTGGTAAAAAGCACGCCATGCCGGTGCTGACCATCGAAGATCTGGTGCAATACCGCCTAGCCACCCAGCAGCAAGCCGTTTAACAGCGCTCACCGATGAAAAAGCGGGCATCATGCCCGCTTTTTTACGTTTAAAGGCCCCCAGCTCCCTTACCCCTAAGCGGCCTAGCCCAAAAGGCCCAATGCGCGGTTTCACCCAGCCCCTTTGCAGCCTTCGCCCCCCATTTGTACTTAACTTGGCAGGCAGGCCCTGCCTTGCAAGGACAGCGTCACAACGAAAAGGACTTTCACACCATGTACTTCCGTTTACATCAAAACGGCTGCGTCGTTTACCAGCGCTTGCAGTGCAGCTGGTCGAAAAACCGCGAACACGCCGCCTTACATGCCAACCCCTATCGCACCCTGAAAAACATGGTGGGCGGCGGCGCCCGCTTGCACGGGCCGCAGCAGGGCAACGTGCCCCGTTCCCGGGGCGGCGGCCTTATTACCGGTGCCCAGCCGGATATCAGCCAAAACCTGGGGGAGCGTTCCGGCGGCTTTGGCCGGCCTTGGGAGCGGCTGCACATGATGGGGGTTGGCGCCGCCAAGTTGGAACAGCGTGACTACAGCAACTACAACACCCTGATTGGCAGCCATGCCCTCAACAGCGCCATGATCCCCTTTGAAGGCATCGTCAGTTGGGTCATAGGCCAAAAGCGCAAGCATATCTATTCCCTGACCACCACCACCAAGCCGCTGATGATGGAACGTGCCGAAAAAGGCCGCCATGTCGAATGGGCCCAAACCCCGGTGCTGACCAGCATCACCCAGGCCCTTTCCTACACCTCGGAAAATGACGACAGCGTCTGGATCAACCTCACCAACACCAGCGTCTGCCCCATTGTCGGGACCATGCAGGACGATGAGCAGGTCCACTACCAGGTCGACGTACCCGACCAGTGGAAGATGTCCATCCTCAACTTCGAGCAGATGCAGCAAGATATCCGCACCCTCGACGACCGCATCTGCGCCATCCAGGACCGGCACAACAGCCAGTTTGACGCCTGGCGCCAGCAAACCTTTTATCGCCAAGTGCAATAACAGGCGGGCCCAGGCCCGCTTTTTTATGGCCTGGCCGCTGGTCTCAACCAGTGCCGCCCCCGCCGCAACGGCCCAAGGCCTGCCCCCCTGGCATGCTAGCGTTGGCAAAAAACCAGGGAAATTCCAATGACCAAGACCTTTACCGCCCTGCTGCTGGGCCTGGCCATGGCCGGCTGCGCCGCCACCGCCCCCCAAGACGTGGACCTGGTGATCCGCCACGTTAACCTTATCGACGTGGCCACAGGCCAGGTGCATCCAGACCAAACCGTGGCCGTTGACCACAACAGCGTGGTGGCGGTGCTGGCCGACGCCGACGCCAGCCAATACCGGGGCCGCCAGACCCTCGAAGCCCAGGGCAAGTATCTGATGCCGGGGCTTTGGGACATGCACGTACACTTTGGCGGCGGCCAGGCCCTGGTGGAAGAGAACAAGGATCTGCTGCCCCTTTATGTGGCCAACGGCGTAACCACGGTGCGCGACGCCGCCGCCGACATCAGCGACCAGGTTCTGGCGTGGCGGGCCCAGGTGGCCAGCGGCGCCCTGCAAGGCCCCACCATCTTTACCTCAGGCCCGAAACTGGAAGGCAAAGACTCCATCTGGCCAGGGGACTTGGAGATCGCCAACGAAACCGAGCTGGCCCAGGCCCTGGACAAGCTCCAGGCCATGAAGGTGGATTTTGTCAAAATCACCGACAGCGCCCTGAGCCCAGAGTTGTACCTGGCAGCGGTGCGCGCCGCCAAGGCCAGGGGCTTTATCATCTCCGGCCACATTCCCTTTGCCCTGCCGGTAACCGAGATCTCTGACGCTGGCCTCGACTCCATAGAGCACCTGAGTTACCTGCTTAAAGCCGGCTCCCGCGACGAAGCGGCCATCAGCGCCCAGGTAGCCAGCGGCCAGCTCACCTACTGGACAGCCCTGCCCAAGCTCAGCGCCAGCTTTGACCGGCAAGTGGCCCTGGCCAACTACCGCCACCTGGCGGCCAACGGCACCGCCGTCACCCCCACCCTGGTGGGCAGCCAGATCATCGCCTACCTGGATCAGGACAATCACCAGGCCGACACTTACCTGGACTACATAGGCCCCGGCCTTAAAAAGACCTACCAATGGCGGGTAGACCGCGCCGCCAAAGACGACGCCGCCGCCATTGCCGCCCGCCAGAGCCGTTACCAGCAAACCGCCGCCCTGCTGCCGCTGCTGAGCCAGGCCGGGGTTACCCTGATGGCCGGTACCGACGCCGGCTTCTTGAACTCCTACATCTACCCTGGCCTGTCCCTGCACCAGGAACTGGCCCTGTTCGTGGACAACGGCCTGACCCCGCTCCAGGCCCTGCAAGCCTCGGTGCTGGCCGGCCCGGCGTTTTTGGGGGTCAGTGACCGCTACGGCGCCGTGGCCCCCGGCAAGGTGGCAGACCTGTTGCTGCTGGACGCCAACCCCCTTGAAGACATCAAGGCCACCCGCGCCATTCACGGCCTGGTGCTGCACGGCCAGTACCTGGACCGCAGCCAGTTGGACGCCCTGCTGGCCAGCGCCAAGGCCAAAGTGGCCAAGGCCGGCTAAGGCCCCGCCCCCGGCGGGCCCTGGCCCGCCGGTTCAAGCGCACTCAAAGAAGACAGCAGCGCCGCCAAGGGTTACAATCCTGCTGTTTTTTTAATTAGCCAAGAAGAATTCCCATGGGCCGAGCGTTTAACAACCGTAAAGAATCCATGGCCAAAACGGCCGCCACCAAAACCAAGATCTATTCCAAGTACGGCCGCAGCATCTACGTCTGCGCCAAGCAAGGCGGTACCGATCCCAACGGTAACACCACCCTGCGCAGCCTTATCGACCGCGCCAAGAAAGATCAGGTGCCCACCCACGTCATCGAAAAGGCCCTCGACAAGGCCAGCGGTGCCGGCGGTGAAGACTTCCTGCCCGCCGTCTACGAAGGCATTGCCCCCGGCGGCGCCCTGGTGCTGATAAGCGCCCTGACCGACAACCCCAACCGCACCTTTGGCGAAATTCGCGGCGTGTTCTCCCGCTGCAAAGCCAAACTGGGCAGCCAGGGTTCCGTGTCCCACATGTTCGACCACCGCGCCATGTTTGTTTTTGCCGGTGACGACGACGAGCCGGTACTGGAAGCACTGATGGAAGCCGACGTGGACGTGTCTGACGTGGAAGCCGACGAAGGCATGGTCACCGTACTGGTGCCGCCTACCGAGTTCTTCAAGGCCAAGACCGCCCTGCAGGAAATGAACCCCGACATCGATTTCGAAGTCGAGGAAATCACCTACCTGCCCCAGGTTGACCACGAGCTGGCCGGTGACGACGCCGAGCAGTTCGAGCGCTTCGTGGGCATGATGAACGATCTGGAAGACGTACAAGACGTGTACCACAACGGCAAATTCGCCTAAGCGGTAACGGCTGACAAAAACGGCGCCCAAGGGCGCCGTTTTTTTATGGGCCTTATTCCAGGCCCAGCTTGATGCGCATGTCCTTTTCCACCATGGCCTTGGTCATGGCGGCCTGGAACACCTTGAAGAACAGGCCGCTGACAAAGGCGCACAGGGTCAGGGTAAAGAAGGCCGACACTGTCCAGTCCACCCACAGGGCGCCGCTCTCTACCAGCACCGGCCGGTAGATGGCGATACCGGCAAACACCACCCAGTGACTGAAGCAGTAAAAGCACTTGAACAGGTAACCTATCATGTGGCTTTTCTTGGCGGTCCACTCCCGCCAGGGGCGGAACAGTTCGGTCTGGGTGATGGTGATGGAAATACTGCTGGCGGCCACGGCCACAACCAGGCACTGCCAAAACGCCGCCAGGATGGCGGTACTGCTAGGGTCACTCATGATGGCCTCCTTTGAGGGTGTCGGTGTCTGACCAGGGATGGGCCAGGAACTCCTGGCCTATGTCGAACAGGGTCAGGGTTTGGAACTGGTCGAGGATCAACGTCTGGGCACTGGCCAGGGCCTGGTCCATTACCCGGTTCACCCCCTGCTCTACCAGGCACTGGGGGTTGTCCTTGCGGTTGCCTATAGCAAAGAGCCCGGGGGAGCCCAGGGCCTGGTAAACGTCGTAAAGGCGGATCGCATCCAAGGGCTTTTTCAGGCGCCAGCCGCCCTTGTGGCCCTTGTCCGACTGCACCAGTTGGTGCTCCCTCAGCCCCGCCAGCATCTTGCGCACCACCACAGGGTTGGTGTCCAAAAAGGTGGCCAGCTGTTCCGAGGTCACCGCCTTGTTGCCCTGGGCCATGTGCAGCAGCAGGTGCAGGCAGGAAGAAAGGCTGTTGTTTTGCTTCATGTAACTTTATCCGTTACGATTTAATGTAACAAACAATATTACGTGAACCATGACAGGTCAAGCGCAGCCGGGAGACACCATGACCAACCAGGAACTCATTGCCCTTTTCGACCAGCAAGCCCAGGGTTACGACCAGCAATGGGCGCGGCTGGCCCCCATCAATGGCGGCCTCTATTTCCTGCTGGAATCCGCCTTCGCCGCCCTGCCCGAGCACGCCCGCATCCTTTGCGTGGGGGCCGGCACCGGCCGCGAAATACTGCACCTGGCCAAGGTCTTTCCCCGCTGGCAGTTCACGGCGGTAGAACCTGCCCCGGCCATGGTGGCGGTGTGCCGGGACCAGGCCGAAAAGGCCGGTATCGCGGCGCGCTGCACCTTCTTTACCGGCTACCTGCAAGACCTGCCCCCCAGCGCCCCCTTCGACGCCGCCACCAGCCTGCTGGTGTCCCAGTTCCTGATGGACAAGGCCCAGCGCATCGGCTTTTTTAACGCCATAGCCCAGCGCCTGGCCCCAGGTGGCCTGCTGGCCAATGCCGATCTGGCCGCCGATCTGCAAAGCCCCCAAGGCCAGGCCCAGCTGGCCCTGTGGTTTAAGGTGATGTCCCAGGCCCTGCCCTCTGCCGACGCCCTGGCGCGGATGCAAAACGCCTACCGCCAAGACGTGGCGGTGCTGCCCCCGGCCCAGGTCGCCGCCCTGCTGGCCGAAGGGGGCTTTACCGGGGTTTTCCCCTTCTTCCAAGCGGGGCTTATTCACGGCTGGCTGGGGCAGCGCCAAGGGGATTGATGCGCTTTTACCCTGCCGGGGGCTTTTGCTAAGTTGCTGGCCAGCTTGGCTTTTAAGCTAAGGGCCAAGCCCTGTGCCCGCTTTTGCTTGGTCTGTTCGAGGTGGTTATGAAAGGCATTTTGCTGATGTTGTCGCTGCTGGCCATGGCCGCCCAGGGGGCGCCGGCCCTGGTCAAGGTGGACGGCTTTGACATCGAATACGAAGCGGCAGGGAACGGCCCCCATACGGTGCTGCTGGAAGCCGGTGGCAGCGCGGGCCTCAAGGACTGGGACCCGGTCTTTGCCCAGATAGCCAAGCAGGCCAAAGTGATCCGCTATTCCCGGGTCGGCAACGGCAACTCCACCCCCATCAAGCGCCATTTCAGCTCCCTGGACTACGCCGCCTACACCCATCATCTACTGGCCGCGCTCAAGGTAAGGGAACCGGTTATCTTGGTGGCCCACTCCTACGGCGGCTCGGTAGCAAGGGACTTTGCCGCCGCCTACCCAGGCCAGCTCAAAGCCCTGCTGCTATTGGACCCGTCCTCGGAGCACGACGTAGACATCATGCGCGCCATAGACCTGGATCAGGCCAACCGGGAAATCGCCCAAATAAAGCTGGACGACATGGCCAATGGCATGTCCAACCAATACCTGGATTTTTGGAGTAAAAGGCCCTTGCCTGGCTACCCGCAGATCCAGGATATGCCGGTGACCGTGATTGCCTCGGTCAGAGTCCCAGCCCAGCCCGCCAACCTGTTCTTTACCGCCAAGGCCCGGCAAATGTGGGGTGAAAACTGGCAGCGCTGGGCCCAGGCCTTTCCCCAGGGCAAGGCGGTGCTCACCCAAAAGAGCGGCCACTTTATCCAGTCCGACCAACCGCAACTGGTATTGGCCGAACTCAATGCCCTGATGCAAAAGCTGGATAAGGCTCAGCCATAACCCCAGCAAGGGCCTCTGCCCAAGGGTAAAGGCCCCTCCCCCGCGCTTTGTGCCGCCGCCCGTACCCCAAAGCCCACCCGGTAAGGGCTCTGCCAAGCCCTTGCCCAGCCCTTTAGTACCCCCGCCCACCTGCCGCCAACACGTCGCCACACGGCCTTTGGCACAAAGACCTAGCCACAGCTGCCTAAGGCCATGGCTCAAAGACGCCGTTTTGTGAGGGGTTAAGAATTAAGCAGCTTTACCCTTTCACCGGAGGTTGTTAAGTTAGTGTTACTTTCTGGCCTGGTGTCGTTGGGCCACAGAGCCTGGGCGCAGTAGCGTCAGATGTTGCCAGGGAAGGAACCACCAGGGATGGGTAACAACTCAGGGTAATACTCGAAGCGGAAGCACAGCTTTCGCGCAGTATTACGCGAGCACAGGACGTGCGAGGTGGAAGGAGCCACCAGGGATGGGTAACAACTCAGGACGATAAAGGGACTTTGGATAACCTGATTCCACGGGCGGTAGCTTCGGTTACTCCCAACTCAACCCCCCATTATCCATCTGATAAATAAAAACTTTTATCTCATTAGGCTTTATCTGGCAGCTCCCTCATGCAGCAGTTCGCGCATTGCCAATGCAACTAAGCAAATTGAGTTTTGATGGGAGCCCGACTTCAAGAAAAAGAGCCGGTCCCATCAGCAAAAGAGGCCGGCTCGTTTTCACGCAAGACGATAAATAGGGTCGCAGATATCGTTAGGAAAATCAGATGGTTAAAACCGACACTCCAAGTGATCTGATGAGTGAAAACGAGCCGGCTTCATAACTATTGTTAGGCTCATAAATTCGATCATTAAAATAGGGGGAATTACTGTGCATAATATATACAGGCTTCTTTGCATTCTTCCATTGATTGCTTTGGGTGGGTGCTCAATTTTGCCTACAAATAATGGAAAGCTAGAGGGTAAGGTGTGGTGTAATGAGAGGTATCTTACAGAGATTGAAGGACCTCAAAGACCCGAGCTTGCCAAGTCAAAACTGAGAATATCTAAGAGTGCATATGAGTATGCAGTTATTGCCTTGCTGCCGCTTCAAAAAGCTGGGATTGATACTGAGTTTCACTTTGATATCCCAGAGAATGTGGAGCATTTACTAGAATTCGATTCGGACAGAATTGAAGGGATGTCAGGATTTGGGTTTGCAGCGAAATCTTATCTTTTAACGAAAGCTGATGGATCGGTTGAGCTCGTTATTTCTTACAATGGTAGTGACTCTATATTAGATTATCTAGTTCAGAACTTCTCTATATTTCTTTTTCAAAATAAATATGCACGTAAATATTTAGAGTATGTGATTGATCGAAAGCCAGATGGGGTGGATAGGGTTGTTGTAACTGGTTATTCGTTAGGCGGAGGGCTGGCTGCGCATGTGACAAAATACCCATTTAAATATTCTTCTGTCATTAATCAAGCTTGGCTTTTTAATCCAAGCCCCCGAATAGGTGATGTGCATTCAAATATTGATGATCGAATATATCTGCTCTCTACCGAGTATGAAGTGCTGAATAAATTAAATAGAGAAAAGCTTGGTGCTAGCGATCTACATACAATGACTACCTATAATTTGATTGGATCTAGTTCAATATACAATCATTATCGCTGGGTGTTAGCGAGAGAAATACTTCAATATGCAGATGCAGCTTATTGGTTTGATGATGGTTTTTCGGAAGATGAATCGCCAGCAATGAAAATATTAAGAAGTCAAACCAGGCCATGTGAAGAAGCTAAATATAATGCACAACATTAGTTTTTAAATATCTTCGGGTAGCGATAAACCATTTTAATATAATTAAAGATTTTAATTGAATATCACAGATATCTGTATACGGTCAAAACACTCCGTCAGTGTGATAGCCTAACAAGGCACTGCTGTCGGACAAGTTTTCCGCTATGCTCCAAACTTGCCGTAGAGCGCGGCGTTAGGCATTCAAGGAGTAGTTTTGATCGGCGAGCAAAAATGGGAATTCTTAATAAACGGTGATCATAGATTGCTTAGACCATTTTCTGAATCACAAGGAAACAGTTACTTTGATATTTCTGGTGGCATGGATCATTGGCATGACTGTATGAACGATGACTTTCGTTTAAGTTCTATATATTTTGAATCAGAAGATGATGAAGAGTTAGTCTGGCAGATTGGTTATGAAATGGTTTCATTGTTTAATGGAATTTCGTTAATACTAGACAAAAGTTTTAGAAAAATTGAATTAGAGAGTCTCAATCATCAAGGTAGCTCTGTATCGAAGGTTAATAAAGTACATGTAATGTCAGTTCTTGGAGAACCAAGTAATTTAAATAAGTATTGTATTGAACAAGAGTTTCAAAAACTCTGTAAATCAGATATTCGATTGTTAATGTTAAACTTAGCAACAGAAAGGGAAGATGTTTATTTGCTTCTAAAGTATTTTGACTTAGTACATGATTGGGTTAATTATTACAAAATACTTGAGTCAATCGAAGCGTTCTCCAAGTTTTCTGGCATAAATATAACAGTAGATCAAAAAAGACGAAGTGCTTTTACGAATACTGCAAACAATTATCAGTTTTCTGGCATTCATTCTCGGCATGGATTTAAAAAAACAATTCAAAATAATAAAACACCTTCATTGAGCTTAAATGAAGCACATGATTTTATAGCTGAAATTGCTAAAGAATACTTGAACAATGTAGCTAATGAAGTTGTTTCTGACAGAACTAAAAAGTCGTTCAAATTACCGAATTAAAAAAAATAAAAAAATAAAGGACATCCATCTTCTGAGTAGCCATAAGGAGTAAGCTCGATGTGTCTTCTCTTTCCATATCAATACGCTTTTGATGAGGCTGACTTCACGCTGATACCGCGTTTTGCTGTTAAAAACGCAAATTAGAGGCGAGCGAGACTATCAGCGACTGCTGAGGGTATATGAGCGTGGTGGTGAAGGGGGAGTTAAGCGGCTCTTATCGGTGGGCCGACGACGTGCCGTCGATGATGGGCTTTGGCGTAGGCACTTTGCGCCTGTTTTTGACCAATCACAGTGCCACGGGAAAGCTGGTGTTGGCCAAGGGCGATAAGGAAGCTGTCGGCATCAAGGCCCAAGCGCTCCAGAATGGCGGGTGTCTCTTGGCTAATGAAGCCGCGCTGAAAATAAAGGACATCCATCTTCTGAGTAGCCATAAGGTGACAAAATAAAAAAAATAAAAGGACATCCATCTCCTGAATAACCAAAAATTTATTTTTCGCAATACATCGACAGTGCTCTACTAATCAGTCTTGAGGGTGTTTGCTTTGCTCTGATACCGTGTTTTGTTATTAAAAACGCAAATCCAAGGCGAGCGAAATTATCAGCGACTGCTGAGGGTATATG
>NZ_AMRI01000015.1 GCF_000299915.1 Gallaecimonas xiamenensis 3-C-1 | reverse complement strand
TTGCTGCAATAAGCGTGGGGACTTGCCTTGCAACGCCGACAAGTTTACTCATCCGCGCTTTTCATGCAAGTCCTCTTTGCATTAAAGCTTGTCGTTTGCTGACTTTTTGCCCGACTTGGCTGCCAAGGGGTCGTTTTATTGTCTTTGGCCGGGCCGGGGCGCCATAATTGACGCAACTTTTTCTGGGAAATCAGTATGAAGCAACACGGTCGAAAGGGGGTTGCCCGCATCAAGGCGGCGGCCGGCTATTCCATCAAGGGGCTATTGGCGGCCTGGCGCAACGAAGAGGCCTTTCGCCAGGAGTCTTTACTGATGCTGTTGCTGTTGCCTCTGGGGCTGTGGCTGGGGCAAACCTGGCTGGAGCGGGCCATTTTGGTGGTGCCGCTTTTTGTGGTGCTGCTGGCGGAGCTGCTGAACTCGGCCATTGAAGCGGTGGTGGACCGCATCGGCCCCGAGCACCATGAACTGTCGGGACGGGCCAAAGACATCGGCTCGGCGGCCGTGTTCGTGTCCCTGACCCTGGTGGTGCTGGTGTGGGGCCTGGCCCTGTGGCCGTTAGCGGTAAAAGCGTTTCAGCTCCTTTAAGGCATCCATCAGGGTGCCTACCCGCACATGGGCGCTGTCGATAGGCTGGTAGCCGTTGTCGCGGATGCTGTACTGGCCCAGCTTGTCCATCACCAGGATACGGTCGTGCTGCAAGATGGCGAACTGGTGAAAATCCCCCAGTATCACCCAGCCAGGACCGGTGTCGGCAAAGAGGCTGCTGCCTGAGCTGTACTGGCTGGCCGCCATCTGGCTGCCAAAGGCGCTGGTCAGCAGGGTCGGCAGCAGGTCCTGGTGGCTGGTCATGTGCTGCACCTGGGCCGGCGCCATGCCTGGCCAGTGGATCACCAAAGGCACCTGGGTCTGGTAACGGCTGAAATTGGTGTTGTAACCCCAGCTGTTGGATTGGGTGTCGTTGAACTCCATGCCGTGGTCGGAGGTGACGATGATAAGGGTCTTGTCCAGCTCACCCTTGGCCTTGAGATCGTCAATCAACTGGCCCAGCAGGCTGTCGGTATAGTGCACGGCGTTGAGGTAGCGGTTTTTGACCGGTGCTACCTCACTCTGGTTATCCAGCTCCGCCAGGTTCACCAATTGCCAATCCGGCTGGAAGGGATTAACGGCGTCCTTGGGGGTGGAAAAACTGGCCGGCGCCCCTAATTGCAGGTAGCCCAGGTAGCCTCCCTGTTGCTGGGCGGTCCAGTCCAGAAGGGCACTTAAGGCCTGCTGGTCACGGCTGGCCACACTGCCTTTGTACTGGGGCAGGGCCAAATCCTGGAAGGCGGTCTGGGCCAGGCCGTTCTGGGTCAGGCCGTCTGAGGCAAAAACCCCTATGGCATCCCCTTGCTGGCGATAGCTTTCCACCAGCAAGGACTTGTCTTTCCCCAGCTTTACGGCGTCCTGGTAAACCGCCGGCAAACCATAGAAGAGGCTGAACAGGCCGTCTTTGGGCTCGTTGGAACCGGCAAAATGCACCTGGTAGTTCAGGCCTTGCTGGCTCAGGGCCCACAGGTTGGGCATGGCCTCGGGGCTCAGGGCATCGGCTCTTAAGCCTTCCACCACCACCAGCAAGGTACGGGGGGCCTGCTGGCCAAAGGGGGCCGCGCTCTGGGGCAGTTTGAGCAGGCTTTCCGTGCCTTCGGCATCCCTCAGGCGTTTTTGGTAATCGTCCATGTCCAGCAGGCCATGGCGGGCCAAAAAGCTCTTGGCGGTGGCCGGGTAGGACAGGGGGAAGACCGCTCCTTGGCGCAAAATGGGGTAATAAAGGCGAGCATCGGCCCAGATATGCAGGCTGTGGGCGGTAAAGAAGCAGACCACGAAAAAGCTGGCTACGTTAAAGCCCAGGCGTTTTTCCTTGAAACGATGGCGCCGCTTCCACAGGTAGTTGCCCACCGTCAGCTCCAGGGCAAAGATCACCATCATCAGCACCCCCATGGCCATCCAGGTCAGGTAGTGGCGGGTGAGGATCTGGCCTTCCCCCGAGGCGATAAGCTCCCAGATAAAACTGTTGAGGTGCAAACGGTACTGGCTGAACACGAAGGTATCGGCCAGCAGCACCACTTGCCCGGCGGTGGCCACCAGGGCGCCGCTAAGGCGGATAAGCCTTGGCAGGGGCATCAATATGGACAGGGGGAAGAGGGTGATGACAAAGAGGATAAAGGTCAGGAACGCGAAGTGCCCGGCCCAGGTCACCAGGGTGTAGATAAAGCCGAGGACGGTGTCCGGCATGCCGTTTTCAATGAGGTAACGGCTGCCAATCACCATGGCCAGCAGGATATTGAAGAATGTAAACCAGTGTCCCCAGTTGATCAGCCTGGAGATGCGCTCTGCCAGTCTGGGCTCCAGCCCGTCCTTTTCCTGTCCCGTCATTGCCTGTCTGCTTGTTGTTGATTTGGCAGGGGCATTGTCACATTGAATGCCCCCGCCCGGCAATTAGTGGTGACCGGCCACCACGCTTTGCTCCAAGGTTTTGGCGAACTGCTTGACCAGGGCGGCCCGTTGGCCGGCCGGCACATTGTCGTTGACCACGTTGCTAAGGACGTTGCCCAGCACCATCAGGGCCAGATCCACCGGCACTTTTTCCTTGCTCAGCAGCCCCAGCAGGTCGCTGGACAGGTTGGTAATGCGCTCGGGATCGTATTTGGATTGAAAGGGCATGATGCGTCTCGGTCTATCAACAAAGCTGCTATGATAGCACGCCCTTTTTAGCAGCCAGATACCCTATGAGCATCAACGTCAAAGCCCTTATCCTTCATCGCCTGGAGTTGAACCAGGAAGGCCTGCTGGTGGTGACCCCCCGTCATCAGACCCTGCCGGCCACCGAAGCGGTTACCCAACTGATCGCCGAGCTGCACGCCAGCTACGCGGCCAAACCCGGCAAGGGCTTTGCCGCTTTTAACGATAGTGGTTCGTCTTTTGCCGAAGCCCTGGCCAACTACCTGGACGGCCAGAGCGAGTTTGTGCCCTTTAGCCTGCAGGCCGCCGATCTGCTCCAGGCCCAGCTCAACCAGTATGGCCTGGTGGAAACCGGTTACCTGCTGCTGGCCCATTACCAGCACCTGGCGGTGGACAAGCTGCTGGTGATGCAGCTAAAAGCCCAGGAGTCGGTCACCATCACCGACGCCCTGGACCTGGGCCAGACCCGCTTTTTGGAGCTCAAAAGCCTGCAACTGGCCGCCAGTGTCGATTTGACCGCCTGGCAGGTGGAGCCGGAGCGGCGCCAATACATCAGCTTTGTGCGGGGCCGGGCCGGCCGCAAGGTGTCCGACTTTTTCCTGGATTTTCTTGGCTGTGTCGAAGGGGTGGACGCCAAGGCCCAGAGCAAGGCCCTGTTGACCGCAGTAGACGACTACTGCGCCGCCGCTGGCCTTGAGGGGGAAGAGCGCCAGGATCTTGGTAAGCAGGTATTCAGTTACTGCAAGGAAAAAGCGGCCAGCGGCGAGGAAGTCACCGTTGCCGAGCTGTCCGATAGCCTGCCTCCTTGGGAAGGGGAAAGCCGCTTCGCCGACTTTGCCGCCCAAGGGGATTACGGCCTGGAAGATAAGTTCCCGGTGGAGCAAAGCGCCCTCAAAGCCCTGGTGAAATTTTCCGGCACCGGCGCCGGGGTCACCATCAGCTTCGAAGAAAAACACCTGGGGGAACGGGTTATCTACGATATGGCCACCGACACCCTGACCATCAAGGGCATTCCGGCCAACCTGCGCGACCAGCTAAAACGCCGCCTGGGCGAACACTGAAAAAAACCGGCCCAGGCCGGTTTTTTGTTGCCTTGCGATTCACGGCCCTGGCGCTAAGGTAGGGGCAAGTCAGACCAAGGTAGCCCCAATGAAATCCTATGCCCTGTTAAGCCTGTTATTTGCCCCCCTGGCCAGCCTGGCCTTGCCCCTGAACCTTGACGGCCCCATAGAACAAGGGGCGCTGATCAGGGGCAAGACCGCCCCCGGTGCCAAAGTGACCCTGGACGGCAAGGTCCTGAAGACAAGCCCCCAGGGGGACTTTGTGCTGGGCTTTGGGCGGGACGATAAGGGCCCGCACCTGTTGGCGGTGGCCTTGGGGGATGACAGTGCCCACAGAAAATTGGTGCCCAAGACCCGCCAGTACCGGCTGCAAAAGGTCAATGGCGTACCGGAGCGCACCGTCAATCCGCCAGAGGCGGTGCAGGCACGTATTCGCATGGAAGCGGCCAAGGTGGCCAAGGTCCGCGCCGAAACCTCAAATCGCCTGGATTTCACCGCCCCCCTGCGCTGGCCCCTGACCGGCCCCATCACCGGTGTTTACGGGTCCCAGCGTATCTATAACGGCACCCCCAAGGCGCCTCACTTCGGGGTGGATGTGGCAGCACCTACCGGCACCCAGGTGTTGGCCCCCTGGGCCGGCAAGGTGGTGTTGGCCGAGCCCGATCTCTACTTTTCCGGCGGTACCCTTATCCTCGACCACGGCCACGGGGTCAGCTCTACCTTTTTGCACCTGTCGGCCCTGGATGTAAGCCCTGGCCAAGAGGTCAAGGCCGGGGACCCCATCGCCAAAGTGGGCGCGACCGGCCGTGCCACTGGCCCCCATCTCGATTGGCGTCTTAACTGGTATGAGGTGCGGTTGGATCCGGCGCTTATCGCACCCCCTATGCCCAAGGGTGAGGGCGCGCCACATTAAGGGAAAGAGGCAATGATAGAGATCGATGAACTGCGCCGTCTGCGGCGCCTGGAGATCGACACTCCGGTTACCCTGGTGATAGAGGAAGACCAGCTGCAAGGCCACTGCAGCGACCTTAGCGGTAAGGGCATGGCCCTGATATTGGGCCGGGCGGTCGACCCTGGTACCCGGGTCATGGTCAAGCTGGAAGGGGGCATGGAGAATCTGCCGCCCTTTGTGGCCGAGGCTATGGTGGTGCGCTGCGATCCGGCCGACAAGGGCTTTGTGGTGGGGGTCAGCTTCGAGATCTAACAAAGCTGAGCTTTGCCTAAACAAAGGGGCGCTAGGCGTGTTCATCGGCGGGTTTTGGCGGTCTTATTAGGGAAACCCAAAGTAGGGGGCCTTATGTGGAAAGCCGCCATCAGCCTGGCACTGTCCGGTGCCATGGTAACCTCGCCGGCCTTGGCCGGTAAGGACGAACAGCGTCGCCAAGGCGAACCCAAATGGCAACAGCGCCAGGTGCAGCTCAACCAGCCGCAGCGCGGCCAGGAAATGCAGCGCCACCGCTTTGACGGCAAGCAGGGCCGTTTCCATGGCGCCCAGCCGCGCCAGGCAACACCCCGCTACCAGGACCGCCATGAACGCCGTGGCGATAACCGCCAGCAGTGGGACAAAGGGGAGAGGCGCCAGGATCGCCGTGGCGACAACCGCCAGCAATGGGACAGAGGCGATAGACATCAGGGCCAGGGCAGGCACTGGCAGCAGGGCCGCGAGCATTACCGCTACAGCACCCCCTATCGCCATGAACGCCGGGGCTATCATGTCAAACGCCCTTATGACCATTATTGGCACAGCAACCGCCACCATTACTATGTGCGCCAGCTGCCTAGCCTGGCGGTGAGCTTTATCATCGGTGGCGTCACCTTTTACAGCGCCTATGACAGCTATTACCGCTACTACCCCAGCTACGGCTACTACCAGGTGGTGGATCCGACCTTGATCTGGCCGGTGGGCACCGTGGTGCAGGTGCTGCCCCCCGATGCCAGCGAGTACTGGGTGGGTAACAGGCGCTACTGGATGTGCGGCGGTGTCTACTTCATGGCCCTGCGCGGCGGCGGCTTTGTGGTGGTGAACCTGTAAATAAAAAGCCCCGCTTGGCGGGGCTTTTTTCAAGGTAGGGCTACTGGGCAGTCCAGGCACACGGCCAGTACCCGGAAAAATTCCCCTTCCTCGGCGGTTATCTCGCCGTCCTGCTTTATGGCTTTAAGCACCCCTTGCAAGAAACGCTGGCGCACCGGCTCCCTGGCCTGCTGCAACCGGGTCAGGGCCGGTCCCAGGCTGCTGGGGGCAGGGGCGGGCAACAGGCTGATGCCATACAGGCCCATACTGTTGGCCCCCATGCCGAAGGCGCGCTTGGCCTTTTCTTCATGGGGGCTGAGCCAAGCCACGGCCGAGAGCAATTCGGCCACTTCATTGCTGAGGCTGGCAAGCTTGTGGGGCCTGACCTTGGCTTCCACCCTGGGGCTGTATTGGGCCCCCAACTGGTGGCTGACCAGCCGGTAGAGCAACCATTCAAAGAGGCTAACTTTGCCGTCGGCCTGCACCAACCCCATCAGGGTGTCGGTAAAGGCCTTGTATTGGCTTTCTGACAGGGCTTTGAGGCTGGGGATGGCCTTTTCTACCAAGGGCAGGCGTTGGCCGGGTTGTAAGGAACCCAGTTCCTCGAAATAAGCCAGGGCCCGCTGCGGCGCCTTGAGTCCTTGCAGCTGCTGTTGGCGAAGGTTGTCGTCCTCGTCCAGCAACAGGGCAAAAATAAGGTAGCAGGCATCCAGGGGTTCACGGCTGGCCACATTCAAGGCTGCTGGTAAAGCCGCCGCCATGGCCAGTGCCGCCTGGGCGCTGCCGGCCAAGGCCGCCGTGGCACTGGGTTGGACCTTGCTGGAGACCTCTTGCCCCTGGTTGGGGGTTGAGCGGCTGTAATGGCCGTCCCAGCTGGGGTCCAATCGCAGGATGCGGGTGCGAAGGGGCGGGTGGCTGGCAAAGAGGCCGGCAAACTGGGAGGTCATGGCCGGCCCGAAGAACAGGTGGCTGAACTCGGCGGTAGCGCTGTGGCTGACCACTGAACCGGACTGGTGGCCACCGACCTTTTTCAGGGCCGATGCCAGGCCTTGGGGGTTGCGGGTGAACTGCACCGCAGAGGCGTCCGCCAGGTATTCCCGTTGGCGGTTGATAGCCGACTGCATGATACGGGCCCAAAGTCCCCCCAAATAACCCATGATCAACAGGCCAATGCCCAGGGCCAGCAAAACACCGCCGTTGTTCTTCTTGTTGCTGCTTGAGCCGCTGTCGCTCACGTGCAACAACAGGCGCCCCAGGTTACCCACGAAAAAGAGGCCGTAGAGCAGGGCCACCAGCCGCAGGTTAAGGCGCATGTCGCCGTTGAATATATGGCTGAACTCGTGGCCTATCACCGCTTGCAGCTCGTCACGGCTGAAGTGGTCCACGGCGCCCTGGGTCACCCCTATGACCGCATCGTTGATGGAAAAACCGGCGGCAAAGGCGTTGATACCGCTTTCCCCCAGGATATAGACAGGGGGCACCGGCACCCCGGCGGCGATGGCCATCTCTTCCACCACGTTCAGCAGCTGGCGCTCCTGATGGTTGGTTGTGCTGCCAAGGACGCGGCGCCCGCCCAGGGATTCGGCGACCTTGCGGCCACCGCTGTGTAAACCCAGGTACTTAAAGGCGGCGGCCAGCAAGGCGGCCAGGAACACCCCGCCACTGACCCAGCCGTACAGGGTCAGGCTGAACAGGGGCAGCTGCGGATCGGGGTGCTCGGCGCCCTGGCGCAGGGCCAGGCCCAGCAGCAGGGTGGTGACGGTGGAGAGCAACAGCAGGCCGATGGCAAAGAGCACCAGCAGCCAGAAGCTCTTGCTCCTGGCCTGGTCCTGATGGCTGTAAAAATCCATGGATTAGAAACTGACTTTCGGGGCGGCTTGGATGGCGGCGCTGTCTTCGAATTCCAGCAAGGAAGCGTCGCTGGCGTGGCCGAAAGTAGCGGCAAAGATCACGTTGGGGAAGCTCTTGCGATAGACGTTATAGCTGGTTACGGCGTCATTGAAGGCCTGGCGGGCAAAGGCGACGCGGTTTTCGGTGGTGGTCAGCTCTTCGGTGAGCTGCATCATGTTCTGGTTGGCCTTGAGGTCGGGGTAGGCCTCCACCTGCAGGTTGAAGCCGGCCAGGCTGGTGGACAGCTGCTTCTCGGCGCTGGCAAGGGCCTTGATGGCATCGGCGTCGCCGGGCTGGCCGCTGGCCGCCTGCAGGGAAGCCAGGGCCTGGTTACGGGCTTCGGTGACCTTGGTCAGGGTCTCGCTTTCGTGCTTGAGGTAGCCTTTGGCGGTTTCCACCAGGTTGGGAATGAGATCGTAACGGCGCTTGAGCTGCACTTCGATCTGCGAGAAGGCATTTTCGAAACGGGCTTTGAGGGCCACCAACTGGTTGTAGATGGCTGCTACCCAAAACAGCAGGGCGGCAATGATTACGAGGGTAATGATCAGTCCTATCATCGAGATACGTCCTTGGTCGCGTGAAATAGGCCCATTTTGCGGGCTGGCTTGGAAAAAGAAAACCCCGCCAGGGCGGGGTTTGGGTCTTAGAACTTGGCGTTGCCTGGAGCGCGGGGGAAGGGGATAACGTCCCTGATGTTCTGCACCCCGGTCACGTAGGACACCAGGCGCTCGAAGCCCAGGCCGAAGCCGGCGTGGGGCACGGTGCCGTAACGGCGCAGGTCCCGGTACCACCAGTAGTCTTCCTTGGACAGGCCCATTTCATCCAGGCGCGCATCCAGCACGTCCAGGCGTTCTTCGCGCTGGGAGCCACCGATGATTTCGCCGATGCCGGGGGCCAGTACGTCCATGGCCGCGACGGTCTTGCCGTCGTCGTTGAGGCGCATGTAGAAGGCTTTGATGTCCTTGGGATAGTTCTGCAGGATAACCGGGGCGCCCACGTGTTCTTCAGCCAGGTAGCGCTCGTGCTCCGATTGCAGGTCCACACCCCATTCCACCGGATACTCGAACTGCTTGTCGCAGTTTTTGAGGATCTCGATGGCGTCGGTGTAATCCATACGCACGAAAGGTGCGGTGATCATCTTCTCCAGGCGGTTCACGGCGTCTTTATCCACCCGCTCGGCGAAGAAGGCCATGTCGTCCGGGCACTCGTTCAGCACCGCTTGGAAGACATACTTGAGCATGTCTTCAGACAGCTGGGCGATGTCCTTGAGCTCGGCAAAGGCCACTTCCGGCTCCACCATCCAGAATTCCGCCAAATGGCGGCTGGTGTTGGAGTTTTCGGCGCGGAAGGTAGGGCCGAAGGTGTAAATTTTGCCAAGGGCGCAGGCGTAGGTCTCGCCGTTCAGCTGGCCAGAGACGGTCAGGAAGGTTTCTTTGCCGAAGAAATCCTGGCTGTAGTCCACCTCACCTTTGTCGGTGCGGGGCAGGTTGGCCATGTCCAGGGTGGAGACCCGGAACATTTCACCGGCGCCTTCGCAGTCGGAGGCGGTCAGGATGGGGCTGGCCATCCAGAAATAGCCGTTCTGGTGAAAGAAGCGGTGAATGGCCTGGCTCAGGCAGTTACGGACCCGGGCCACGGCACCGATAAGGTTGGTGCGGGGGCGCAGGTGGGCCACTTCCCGCAGATACTCGATGCTGTGGCGCTTGGCGGCCATGGGGTAAGTGTCGGGATCGTCCACCCAACCCAGCACGTCCAGGTGACTGGTTTCCAGCTCGAAGGCCTGGCCTGAGGCCGGGGATTCCACCACTTTGCCGGTAATGGTAACGGAGACACCGGCCGTCAGCTTCTTGACCTCGTCCTCGTAATTATTCAAGGAATTGGGTACGACGGCTTGCAGGGGATTGAAACAGGAGCCGTCATAGACAGCCACGAAAGAGATCCCGGCTTTGGAATCCCGGCGGGTACGTACCCAACCGTTAACCTGCACTTCGGTACCTACCGGGAATTGCCCGGCCAGCACCGCTTTTACCGACGCTTGCGTCATGCCTTTTTCCTTTTATTTGGCTCAACTTCGTTAAGGAGCTGACATCATACCTGCACGGTGGGCCAAGACAAGGCTCAGCAAGGGGCAATTTACAAGATAAGAAAATGGGTTACATTAGAGTCAGATAATCAAAAAGTTACCTTAACAAAACAAGGAGGACACCATGGCAGGGCTGTTGGATTTTATGAAAAGGCTCGGCACTGATGCCGAATTGGCCAAGGCCTACCAGGACAACCCCAAGGGAGTATTGAACGACACCGACCTGAGCCAGGCCGAGAAAGACGCGCTGCTGAGCGGCGATCTGGACAAGGTCAAGGCCCTGTCCGGCGCTGAGGACGTCAATATGACCCACATCGTCATCACCAGCTTCGAGGAATAACTTTGTCTCCAATGAGACTGGCCAGGCTCCTGATGTTAGGGGGCCTGTCTTTGCTTTTCAGTGTCAAGGCGTTGGGCGGCTCCTTCGAGGAGGACCTCAGCCTGGCCGAATCCCTGCGGGTGAAAAACCCGCCCCGTACCCAACAAATGCTGGCCGAACTGGGAGAACGCCTGGGCCAGGCCAGCCTCGAGCAGTTCCAGCGCTATCAACTGCTGCGCGCCCACCAGGAGTTACTGGTGGGTCACTACGAGGAGGCAGAAGAGAAGCTGCTGCACCTGATGGACCAGGTCCAAGAACCCAACAAGCGCATGCGCACCCTCTACCTGCTGGCGCAATTGTCCGAGATCCGCAACGACTCGGAGCAAAGCTTTCATTACATGCTGGCCGCCGCCGACCTCTACCCCAAACTGACCGAGCTGCAGGCCAAGGTGGATTACCTTTTCATCTCGGCCCACATGTATAGCCGGGTCGAAGAGTTCACCGAAGCCGAAGCCAAGGCCCAGGAGCTGGTGTCTTTGAGCGAGAAGGGCAACGACTACCAGCGCTGTATAGCCCAACAGGCGCAACTGGCCGTCTTTGCCGGCAGCGAGCAACTGGATAAGGGCTTTGCCGCCGCCAACCGGCAAATCGAGCTCTGCAAAGTCTCCGGCGGCCCCATTTACGTTGCCGATGCCCAGATGTTCCTGGGCCACTACGCCCTGCAAAAGGGCGACACCAAGCGGGCCCTTTCCTACTATCTGGAAGCCAAAAACGCCTTTGACGACCTCAATTACCGCACCGGCAAGCTCAGCAGCAGCATCGGTATTGCCCAAAGTTTTTTGGCCCAGGGCAACACCACCCTGGCCTACAACTGGGCCAACAGGGCCCTGGATATGGTCAACCCCGAGGAGCAGTGGTCCGAACAAAGTGAACTCTACGAGGTGTTGTCGACCCTGGCCCAAAAGCAGGGAGATCTCAACGAACTGGTGCGTTTTGACAAGCTTTATGTCAAGGCCAACAAGGCCCTGGTCCAGGAAGACAAGCAAACCCGCCTGGCTTTCTTGCAGGCCCGCCTGGAGTTTGAAAACCAACGCCAACGTATCCAGATGCTCGAGCAGCAAAACCAGGTCTTGAACCTGCAAGACAGCAATGGCCGCCAGCGTTTCTGGCTGGTGACCCAGGGCATGCTGGGGGCCGGCGGCATCTGCCTGCTGCTGTTTGCGGTGCTGGTACGTAACCAGCGCCAGCGCAGCCGCTTGATGAAGTTGGCCCAGACCGACCCTTTGACCGGGCTGCTGACCCGCCAAGGCCTGCTGGACAAGGCCAAACCCCTTTACCTGCAATGCCAGGCCAAAGGCGAACCTTTGGCCATTATCCTGGCGGACATCGACAGCTTTAAGAACTTCAACCACCAGTACGGCCTCAACACCGGCGACAAGGCGTTGAGGCGCATGGCCCATCGCCTGCGCTCTTCCATGGAACCCGGTACCCTGGTGGGACGCAGCTGCGGCGCGGAATTCTTGATACTGCTGCCGGGGCTGGACCTGGACGAGGCCAAGGATCGGGTCCGTTTCTGCCAAAGAGCCGATCCGGGCGGGGAAGATGCCAACCTGGATCTGCTGATGACATTGAGTTTTGGCCTTATCCAGCCCCTTCCGGGTGGCCAGCTGGGTTTGGAGCAGGCTATCCAAGCTGCCAGCCTGGCCTTGGAAAAGGCCAAGGAAAGGGGTTTTAACAGCATTGAAGTGGCCGAGGCCCAAGGAAGTACAGCATGAGTCTGGTGGTTGTTGGCCTGGGGATCACCCTGGGCCGTCATCTGAGTGAACGTTGCCTGAGTGAAATTGCCAGTGCCGACACCGTTTTTGCCCTGGTGGATGGCATGGCCCTGGCCTGGCTGAAGACCCAGCGCCCGGATCTGCAGTCCCTGCACCCCAGCTACGGCGACGATAAGTCCCGGCGCCTGGCCTACCGTGAGATGACCGACACCATACTGGCGGCGCTAAACCAGGGCAAACAGGTCTGCGCCGTGTTTTACGGTCACCCCGGCGTCTTTGCCGACGTGCCCCATATGGCCATTCGCGAAGCCAGGGCCCTGGGTTTTGTTGCCCGGATGGAAGCGGGGATCTCTGCCGAGGCCTGCCTTTATGCCGACCTTGGCCTGGATCCGGGCCAGCGTGGTGTACAAAGCATGGAAGCCACCCAGTTTTTGATCTTCAAAAGGGTGATTGACCCCAGCGCCTTGCTGCTGCTGTGGCAGGTGGGGCTGACCGGGGATCTGACCCTCAAGCGTTTTGACACCCAGCAAGCCAAGCTGGCGCTGCTGGTGGAAAAGCTCAGCCAGTACTACCCGCCCAATCATCCCGTTATCCTTTACGAAGCGGCCCAGCTGCCCATAGGAACCCACCGGGAAGAGCACCTGGCCCTTGGCGATCTGCCCCGGGCCCAAACCTCCCAGATCAGCACCCTGGTTATTGCTCCCTTAACGGAACCTTTAGCGCGGGACGAAATCTGGATTAAACGGCTGGAGGCCCTGCAGTAGCCTCTATTATGCTTGCTCCACATCAAGCAAGGAGAAGACGCCATGACGCGTTGGTTGTTACCCCTGGCTCTGGTCATGAGCCTGAGTGCCTGCTCCAAGGTGACGGTGGAAAACTACGACAAGCTCAGTGTCGGCATGAAAAAGGCGGACGTGGAAGCGGTGTTGGGTAAACCGGACAACTGCGGTGATGCCGTGCTTAAAGCCCAGTCCTGCCAATGGCAGAGCGGCGACAAGGTGATAACGGTGCAGTACCTGGGCGACACTGTCGCCGTCTATAGCCGCGAAGGCTTCTGATAAAAAGCCGCCCTAAGGGCGGCTTTTTTACACCACAGCTTTGATGGCCGAGGTGAGCCTGGTGAGGTCGTCCGGGGTTATCAGGTAGGGCGGCATCACATAGATGAGCCGGCCAAAGGGCCGGATCCACACCCCCAGCTCCACAAAGCGGGCCTGGAGGCGAGCCATGTCAACTGGGTCTTTCATCTCCACCACCCCTATGGCCCCAAGCACCCGCACCGCCGCCACCGACTCGGCTTTGGCCAACGGCAGTAACTGGGCCTTGAGCTGGGCTTCGATGGCGGCCACCTGGGCTTGCCAGCGGTTCTCACTCAATAGCGCCAGGCTTTGGCAGGCCACGGCGCAGGCCAACGGATTGCCCATAAAGGTGGGGCCGTGCATAAAGCAGCCGGCCGGCGAGTCACTGATGCCGTCCGCCACTTCCTGGGTGGTGAGGGTGGCAGCCAGGGTCATGTAGCCGCCGGTCAGGGCCTTGCCAAGGCAGAGGATGTCGGGGCAAATGCCGGCCCATTCCATGGCAAACAGCTTGCCGGTGCGGCCAAAGCCGGTGGCTATCTCATCGAGGATCAGCAGCACCTGGTAGCGGTCACAAAGAGCCCTCAGCCCTTTGACGTAGTCCGGGGAATAGATACGCATGCCGCCGGCCCCTTGCACCACCGGCTCGAGGATCACCGCCGCCAGGCTGTGGTGGTGCTCGGCAAAATACTGCTCGGCAACGGCCAGATCGGCACTGGCATCGCCGTCAAAAGGGGCCTGGGGCATGGGCATGAAAAGATGCCCCGGCAACAGTCCCTTGAACATCCAATGCATGCCCGAGTCCGGGTCCGTTACCGCCATGGCCCCGAAGGTATCGCCGTGGTAGCCACGGCGTGGGGTCAGGTAGCGGCATTTTTCCGGCTTGCCTCGGCCTTGCCAGTACTGCACCGCCATTTTCAGCGCCACTTCCACGCTGATGGAGCCTGAGTCGGCCAAAAACACCTTGTCCAGGGGCGCCGGGGTCATGGCCACCAGGGCCTGGCACAGGCGAATGGCCGGCTCATGGGTAATACCGCCAAACATCACATGGCTCATCTTGGCCAGCTGGCCGGTAACGGCGCCGTTGAGGGCAGGGTGGTTATAGCCGTGGATGGCAGCCCACCAGGACGACATGCCGTCCACCAGGGCCCGGCCGTCTTCCAGGTACAGCCTGACCCCCTCGGCACGGGTCACCGGATAGGTGGGCAGAGGCTCGCGAAGGGCGGTGTAGGGGTGCCAGATATGGTGGCGATCAAACTGGCGATCAGAATCGGAAATGCTCACAAAACAACCAAAGGTAAATGCAGTTCAACTGGTAGGCGTTGACAGCTTAACGGCTATCCCTACACTAGCCAAGCTAAGACGAACAAGAAGGACAGCCCGTGAGCCTGCGTAACGATTGGACCATTCCCGAAATAGAAGCCCTCTTCAACCTGCCGTTCAATGATCTGTTGTTCCGTGCCCAGACCGTGCACCGGGCAACCTTCAACCCCAATGAGGTGCAGGTCAGCACCCTGCTGTCCATCAAGACCGGCGCCTGCCCGGAAGACTGCAAATACTGCCCCCAGTCCGGCCACTACCACACCGAAGTGGAGCGCGAGCGCCTGTTGGAAGTGGAAAAGGTGCTGGAAGAGGCCCGCCGCGCCAAGTCCATTGGCGCCACCCGCTTTTGCATGGGCGCCGCCTGGAAAAACCCCAAGGAAAGGGACATGCCCTATGTGATGACCATGGTCAAAGAGGTCAAGGCCCTGGGCCTTGAGACCTGCATGACCTTGGGGATGCTGAGCGCCGATCAGGCCAGCGCCCTGGCCGATGCAGGCCTGGACTATTACAACCACAACCTCGACACCAGCCCCGAGTTCTACGGCCAGATCATCACCACCCGCACCTACCAGGACCGCCTGGACACCCTGGGCCATGTGCGTGAGGCCGGCATGAAGATCTGCTCCGGCGGTATCGTCGGCCTGGGCGAAAACGCCCGCGACCGCGCCGGCCTGTTGCAGCAGCTGGCCAACCTGGAGGTGCAGCCTGAGTCTGTGCCCATCAACATGCTGGTCAAGGTCAAGGGTACCCCCCTTGAGAACGTCGAAGATCTCGATCCCATCGAATTCGTCCGTACCATAGCGGTGGCCCGCATCCTGATGCCAAAGAGCCATGTACGGCTGTCGGCCGGCCGCGAGAAGATGACCGACGAGATGCAGGCCCTGTGCTTTTTCGCCGGTGCCAACTCCATCTTCTACGGCGACAAGCTGCTGACCACCAAAAACCCTGAGGCCAACCGCGATCTGCAGTTGTTCAAGCGCCTTGGCATCAATGCCGAACAGCGCCATGACGCCGACGACGAAACCACCGAAGCGGTACTGGCCGCCCAGGTGGCCATGGAAAACGCCCCGACCAACTACTACGAAGTGCGCTAAATGCTCGACCAATGGTTAGGCCCGCGCCTGGAAAAAGCGCGGGCCGACGGACTCTGGCGCCAAAGTCGGCCGGTAGCACGGCTGGGCCAGGGCTGGGTCAGGGTCCAGGGCCAACAGGCCCTGGACCTGGCCGGTAACGACTACCTGGCCTTGGCCAGCGAAGGGCAGGGCAGCGGCAGCGGTGCCAGCGCCTCGCCCCTGGTGTCGGGGCACAGCCAGGAACACCAGGCCCTGTGTGACCGGCTGGCCCATTGGCTGGGCTTTGAGTCGGTCAGGCTCTTTTGCTCCGGTTTTGCCGCCAATAGCGGCGTCTTGTCCCTCTTTGCCGACCAGCCGGTATTCCATGACCGCCTCAACCATGCCTCCTTGCTGGACGGCAGCCTGCGCCGCCCGGCCAAGACCGTTGGCGGGGCTTTTCGCCGTTATCGCCACCTGGATCTGGCTCAGCTCAAGGGCCTGATCCGAGCGCCCAGCCTGGTTGTCAGTGACGGCGTCTTTTCCATGGACGGGGATTGTGCCGACCTGGCGGGGCTAAAAGCCCTGGGCCAGACCCTCTACGTGGACGACGCCCACGGCCTGGGGGTGTTGGGGGCTGAAGGCCGGGGCCTGATGGAAGCCCAGGGCGCCAAGCCCGATATCCTGATGGCCACCTTCGGCAAGGCCCTGGGTGCCGGAGGCGCCTTTGTGGCCGGCCCCCGGGTATTGGGAGAGGCCATCGACAATTTTTGCCGCGAGTACATCTACTCCACGGCTTTGCCCCTTGCCACCCTCGACTTGGTGTCGGCCAACCTCGATAAGGTCCAGCAGCAAGGCTGGCGCCGGGAAAAACTGGCCGAGCTGGTGGCCCATTTCCAGGCCGGCTGCAACAAACGGGGGCTGCCGGTACTGGCCTCCAATACGCCCATCCAGCCGCTGCTGTGCGCCAGCAGCCAAGGGGCTTTGGCGCTGTCACGCCAGTTGCTGGCCGCAGGCTACTTTTGCCCGGCCATCCGCCCCCCGACCGTGCCCCAGGCGCGCCTTCGCATCACCTTGAATGCCGGGCTGAGCCTGGCTCAGCTCGACGGGCTCCTCGATTGCCTGGAGGCGCACCATGTCCCTGGCTGATGTCGCCCGTGCCTTTGGCCAGGCAGCCGGCCAATACGATCGCAACGCCGGTTTGCAGCAGCAGGTGGCGGACTGGCTGTTAAGCCAGGTGCCGGGGCCGGTGGCGCGGGCCTTGGACCTGGGCTGCGGCACCGGCTATTGCCTGGCGCGCCTTGAGGCCCATACCCTGATGGGCCTGGATATCAGCGCCGACATGCTGGCCCAGGCCGCTGCTAAGGCGCCCGGGGCGCTGTTACTTCAGGGCGACGCCCAGCAGCTGCCTTTGGCGTCGGCCAGTGTCGACCTCGTGGTGTCGAGCCTGGCCCTGCAATGGTGCGCCAGTTTGGAGCTTGCCCTTGGGGAACTGGCCCGGGTATTGGCGCCGGGTGGCCAGGCCCTGGTGGCACTGCCCCTGGCCGGTAGCCTCAAGGAGCTCAGCCAGGCCTGGGGCCGGGACAGAGGCCATGTACTGGCCATGCCACAAGAGCATCAGCTCAGGGCCATGCTGCCAAGCCAGGCCCACCTTGAGGTACGGGACTTTGTGATGCACTTTGCCGACCTTAAGAGCCTGCGCCAAAGCCTTAAAGGCATAGGGGCCCACCATGTGCCGGAGCGGGCCCAGGGGCTGACCGGCAAGGGCCCTTACCGGCAATTTGTGGCGGCCCTTGAAAGGCAGCGTACCGCCCTTGGCCTGCCCCTTACCTACCGAATTGGATTACTGTCATGGCAAAACGCCTTTTTGTAACGGGCACCGACACCGACGCCGGTAAAACCCATATCAGCTGCGCCATCCTGGCCCACCTTGGCCGGATGGGCCAACAGGTGGCGGGCCTAAAACCCATCGCCTCCGGCGGCAGGGACGATGCCGAGCGCCTGTGGCGCCACTCGACCCTGCAGCTGCACCTGGACAGCCACAACCCCTTTTATTTTGCGCCGCCCATAGCCCCGCACCTGGCCGCCGGCGAAGCCGGGGTCAGCCTGGATGTGGCCAAGGTGTTGGCCGCCATGGCCCCCTGGCAACACCAACAGGCCGACTGGCTGCTGATGGAAGGGGCAGGGGGCTGGCGCGTGCCACTGAATGAGACAGAAGGCTTTGCCGATCTGGCCAAGGCCTGGGGCGGCGGTGTCATCCTGGTGGTGGGCATGAAGCTTGGCTGCGTCAACCACGCTTTGCTGAGTGCCGAGGCCATTGGCCGCGACGGCCTTGAGCTTATCGGCTGGGTGGCCAACTGTGGCCTGGGCCCCATGGACCGGCTGGATGAAAACCTTGCCTATCTGGAACGCCACCTGGGGGCGCCGCTGCTGGCCCGGGCCGGCCATCAGCCGGACCCCGCTGCTATCGAAGTGAACTGGCATCCGTGCTAGGCTGCCCGGCCTGACCACAGGAGGCTAAAGATGCAATACCAATGGGTGCTGTTTGACGCGGACGAGACCCTGTTCCGTTTCAATTCCAAGGGTGGTTTGCAAAGTCTGCTGGCCGATTACGGCCATACCATGACCGACACCTGCTTCAGTGATTTCCAGGCCAAGAACCTGGTGCTCTGGGACCGCTACCACAAGGGCGAGATTGACGCCAAGACCCTGCAAGAAGACAGGTTCAGCCAATGGGGCCAGCGCTTTGGGGTCAGCCCCCAGCAGCTCAACCAGGGGTTCCTGGACGCCATGGTGGACCATTGCCCGCCCATGGAAGGGGCCCACAGCCTGCTGCACAGCCTCAAGGGCCGGGTGAAGCTTGGCATTATCAGCAACGGTTTTGCCTCCATGCAGCCCGGGCGCCTGGCCAAGGCCGGCTGGAGCGATGTCTTCGATCTGGTGGTGACCTCGGAAGAAGCCGGTATCGCCAAGCCCGATCCGGCCATCTTTGCCTTTACCTTCGACAAAATGGGCGGTAAGCCGCAAAAGGCGCTGATGGTGGGGGACAACCCCCATGCGGACGTGGTGGGAGGCAACAATGTGGGCCTGGACACCTGCTGGTTCAACCGCCATCGCCTGGACCGGCCCCAAGGGGTTAACCCCACCTATGAGGTGGCGGCCCTTGAAGAGCTTCAGGCCCTGCTGGCCTGAGCCGATCTTAAGGTCCCCGGCGTCTGGCCGGTGGCCTTCTTAAAGGCCCGTGAAAAAGCGGCGCTGGAGCCATAACCCAGTCGGTACACCACCTCGGCCAAGGCCATCTTGTCCTGTTCCAGCCATTGCCTGGCCAGCTGCATGCGCAGCTCGGTCAGGTATTGCAGTGGCGCCAAGCCGGTCATGGCCTTGAAGCGTTCGGCAAATACCGAACGGGACATGCCGATCTGGGCCGCCATGCTGGCCACAGTCCACTGTTGCCCCGGATCTTTGTGCAGCGCCGCCATCAGGGCGCCCAGCCTTGGCTCCTTGAGCGCCTGAACCCAGCTGGCCCCGCCTGTGCACTGGCATTCTACCCAGCCCCGGATCAGGGTTGCCGCCAATACTTCGGCCAGCCGTGACAAGATCCCCGCCGCCCCGGCCCGCTGCAAAGCCGACTCGCGGCGCATGGCATCCAGTATGGCGCCAAGTTCGGGGTATCTATCCAAGAGGGTGCCCACATGGATAAGCTCCGGCATCTGCGCCACCAACGGCTGCATGGGCCCCAGATCCATATCCATACAGGCACTGAAAAACTGGTGCTGGCTATTGGCATCGTTACCCAGGCAGGCAAAATGATCGCAGACCGGATCGGCCGCCAAGGAGAGGATGTCGGCACAGGGCAGATCGTTGGCGGTCAGCAGGGCATGGGCAGGTCCCCTAGGCAGCAGCACGGCGTCACCGGCGGCCAGCAGCTGGTAACCGCTGTCGGTACGCAGCACCAGCTCACCCTTGGTGACAAAGTGCAGCTGGCTGCGCCCTGGCTGGTGGGCGTAGCTTAGGCCAAAAGGCGGATCGGCCAGTACATGGCGGTAACAGACCCCGAACAGGCGCATGCCCATCAGCAGTTGGCTCAACCTGTCCTGGCCCGTGACAGTATTCTCAGACGATTTATCAATCATTGCGGACTTGGTGTGATAGTTCGTCCTAAAAGCCTACCGTATTCTTGGCCTCGATTTCAGTCATTATCGAGGTAAAACATGTCCGGACCCCAAACTGCCACCAACGACACAGCCCTGAGCGGCACAGGTGGCTGGCCTGCCGTCTGGTCCATCGCCATGGGGGTCTTTGCCCTGGTGACGGCAGAATTCCTGCCGGCCAGCCTGCTGACTCCCATGGGGGAGGCCCTGGGGGTCAGTGCCGGCCAGATGGGCCAGGCCGTGACGGTGACGGCGCTGATGGCCCTGCTGGGAGGCCTGGCCATAGTGCCCCTGACCAAAGGCATTGACCGGCGCCGGGTCATGGTGGCCTTGAGTGGGCTGATGTTGGTGTCCAACCTGGCGGTGGCCCTGGCCCCCAACCTGTGGGTGTTGTTAGCGGCCCGTATCGGCCTGGGCCTGGCCCTCGGGGGCTTTTGGGCCATAGCGGCGGCCACTACCATCCGGCTGGTCAGCGAACGGCAAGCTCCCAAGGCCCTTTCCCTTATCTTCAGCGGCGTGCCACTGGCGACCATCACGGCGGCCGGGCTGGGTAGCTACCTTGGAGGCCTTTGGGGGTGGCGTGAGGTCTTTGCCATGGCGACGTTGCTGAGCGCCCTGACCATGGCCGCCCAATGGATGTTGCTGCCACCCTTAACAGCCCAGGCCGGGGGCAGCATGGCCGGGCTTTGGGCAGTGCTTAAGCGCCCCGGGCTGGGCTTGGGGATAGGGGTGGTAACCCTGATCTTTACCGCTCATTTTGCCGGTTTTACCTACTTGCGCGACTACCTGGAGCACCAGCAACTGGGACTGCAGGTGATTTCGTTAGTGTTGTTGGGCTTTGGCCTGGCCAACTTCTGCGGCACCTTGCTGGCCGGGCGCCTTATCGGGCGGTACTTGCCGAAGGTATTGCTGGGTGCCACAGTCGCATTGCTGATGGCCCTGTTGCTGCTGGGCTTGCTGGACCAGGGCAGTGCCTTGCTGGGCCTGGTGATGATAGTGCTTTGGGGCCTGGCCTTTGGCGGCACGCCGGTCAGCTGGTCCACCTGGGTTACCCAAGTGGTTCCGGATCAGACCGAGAGTGGCGGTGCCCTTATTGTCTCGGCCATTCAATTGGCCATTGCCCTGGGGGCGTTGATGGGCGGCGTTATCGTCGACACCAGCGGCGCTGGCGCCGTGATGCTGGCCAGTGGCCTGGTGCTGCTGGTGGCAACCCTGATCCTGGTGGCCAGCCGTCGCCGCCTGCATTGAAAAAAGCCGCCCTTCGGGGCGGCTTTATTACAAGATGCGCCTGGCGGTCCAGTAATGGGCCTGCCAGTAGGGGTCTTTGAGGGAAGAAAGCATCACCCCCTGGCTGGTGGAGGCGTGCAGGAACAGCCCCTGGCCCTGGTAGATCCCCACATGGCGGCTGCGGCCAATCTTGAAAAACACCAGATCCCCTGCCAACAGCTCCCCCTGACCTACCCAGCGTCCTTCCTTGACCTGCGCGGCCGTGGTGCGGCTAAGGGCTGTGGCGAACTGGTCCCGGAAGGTGATCTGGGTAAAGGCCGAGCAGTCCACGCCGTTCTTGGTGGTGCCACCCAGCCGGTATTTAACCCCCCGCCATTGGCGGTACTGGTCTTGGAGTTTGGCTGCCACCGGGTCCTTGGGGGCAGGTGAGGCTTCAGGGGGTAAAGGGGGCGGGCTGGCGCAGGCGCCAAGCAACAGGCATAGGCTGATAAGGGCTCTTTTCATGGGTAAGGCATGGGCAAATTTGGCCCACCCTAACATTGGGCCAAGCCCTTGCCCAGCCGGGCAAGGGCTTGTTTCAGCGGGAGTTCAAACCCAGCACCTGGGTCATCCAGGCGCCTATGTCCTTCACCTGGGGCAGGCAAAGGCTGTGCTCCATGGGGTAGCGGCGGTACTGGGGCTGATAGCCCATGGCGGTCAGGGCCGATTGGGCCTGTTGGCCCAGCACCTCCGGCACTACCGGGTCTTGCACACCGTGGTGGATGGCGATGGCAAGGTCCCGGTTGGCCTGGTGGGGCACCACAGAATCCTTGGTGGCAAAGTAGGTGGACAGGGCCAGCACGCCGGCCAGGGGCTTATCGAAGGCCAGGGCCATTTCATAGGCCACGGCCCCGCCCTGGGAAAAGCCGGCGATGACGATACGGTTGCTGGCAATGCCCAGGTCCATTTGCGCCTCTACCAGGGCCTTGATGGCCGCCGCCGACGCCCGCAGCTGGGTTTGGTCGAGCTTGCGCTCGATGTCCAGGCTCAAAATGTCGTACCAGGCGGGCATGATGTAGCCGCCATTGACGGTGACCGGGATGCTGGGGGCGTGGGGGAAGATAAAGCGCACGGCGGCGCCCTGGGGCAGGCCAAGTTCCGGCACAACGGGGGCAAAGTCGTTACCGTCGGCTCCCAGGCCGTGCAGCCAAATCACGGCGGCGTCGGGGTTGGGGCCGGTTTCCAGGGTCAGGTGGGGTAGCAGTTCCATCAACAGGTCCATCAAAAAAGGCAGCCGAAGCTGCCTTTGTTTTTACTCGATACCCAGCAGTTCCACTTCGAACACCAGGGCGGCGAAGGGCGGAATGGCGCGGCCGGCGCCTTGCTCACCGTAGGCCAGATCGTGGGGAATGGTCAGGCGCCATTTGGAGCCCACCGGCATCAGTTGCAGGGCTTCAACCCAGCCTTTGATCACGCCGGTGACCGGGAAGCTGATGGGCTCACCACGGGACACGGAGCTGTCGAACACGGTGCCGTCAGTCAGGGTGCCGTGGTAGTGCACCTTGACCTTGTCGGAAGCGCTGGGCACAGCGCCGTCGCCTTTGACCAGCACTTCATACTGCAGGCCGGAATCGGTGACGATAACGCCGTCTTTCTTGGCGTTGTCGGCCAAGAAGGCGTCGTTGGCCTTGGTGAAGGCGGCGTGCTGGGCCTTGGCGGCGTCTTCCAACTGGGTGCGGATCACGTCGAAGGCGGCATTGATGTCGTCGGGGGACACGGCGAACTCTTCACCGCGCAGGGCATCGGCCAGCCCTTGTTGAACGGCGGCAATGTCCAGGCCGTCGAAGGCTTGCTGGGCCAGTTGGTCGCCCATCTGGCGGCCAACGCCGTAGCTGGCTTTCTGTTCTGTGGTTTGGTACTCGGCCATCTTGTCACTCACTGTGCTTGGCTTAAAAGAAGGGGGATAGTAGCAAAGCCCCCGGCGGTTCGCATCCCGGCTCAGAGCCAGTGGCTCAGACTGCTGCCGGCCTGCACCTCATCGGTTTGCCCAAAGCGCATTAAATAAGCGGTTTTATCCCCCAGCAACGCGAGCTTGTTCCCGTCCAGGTGCAGGACCGTACCTTCCGGTAGGCAGGCCACTTGCTCTTGGGGATTGAGGGTCAAGAACTCGGTCAGGCGCTCGCTGCGGGTCTCACCGTTGTGGCCCGGCTGCACATAGTCGGTGAAGTGGGGGTTTATTTGGAAGGGCAGCAGGCCCAGGGCGTCGAAGCTCGGGGGGTAGATGATGGGCATGTCGTTGGTGGTACGGATACTTTTGCCGGCCACGTTAGACCCTGCGCTCCAGCCGATATAGGGCAGGCCCTTGGCCACCTGCTCGGCAACGGCGCCTACCAGGCCCTGGCTGTAGAGCTCGCTCAGCAGACGAAACGTATTGCCGCCGCCCACGGCAATGGCCTTGGCCTGGCGCACTGCCGCCAGCGGGTCTTCTGCGCTGTGAATACCGGTCACGGTAATGCCCAAAGGCGCCAGGGCCTCGGCGACCTTGGCACTGTAGTCGTCCCAGCCGATGGTCACGCCGGCGTAGGGAATAAACAGCAGCTCCCGTTCGTCGCTTTTGAGCAGGGCATCGATATAGGGCAGGGCATGGGTCAGGTAGGGAGTGTCACCGGCGCGGGATGCGGAAAGCAATAAGGCACGCATAGCAGGAAACCTTGTGGGCAGTGGAAAGTCACAAATGATAACGAATTTTCTGTGGGGGTGGGCTTGAAAAGCGAAAGGGCGGACATATTATGTCATCAGACCAACGCGTCTTTGACCAAAGGAGTCTTATCGTGAAACGCGTCATCCTGTTCCTGGCAACCAACCTGGCGGTGATCCTGGTGTTGTCCCTGGTCCTTAACCTGGTGCTGTCGGCACTGGGGGTCCAGTACCATTCCATCGGCGGTTACCTGGTCATTGCGGCCGTGTTCGGCTTTGGCGGCAGCTTTATCTCTCTGCTGATGTCCAAGTGGATGGCTAAGCGCTCCACCAGCGCCTATGTCATCGAGCAGCCCAAAGACCAGATGGAGCAGTGGCTGGTACAGACCGTTGCCCGTCAGGCCGAAAAGGCCGGCATCAAGATGCCGGAAGTGGCCATCTACGATTCCCCCGACATGAACGCCTTTGCCACCGGCCCCAGCCGCAACAACTCCCTGGTAGCGGTGTCCACCGGCCTGCTGTACAAGATGGACAGGGACGAAGTGGAAGCGGTGCTGGGTCACGAAGTGTCCCACATTGCCAACGGCGACATGGTGACCATGACCTTGATCCAGGGCGTGCTGAACACCTTCGTGATGTTCTTTGCCCGGGTAGTGGCCAGCGTCATCTCCAACGCCACCCGCAGTGACGACGAAGAAGGCCAAGGCCTGGGCGGTATCGCCTACTTCATCACCGTCATGGTACTGGAAATCATCTTTGGCCTGCTGGCGTCCGTTATCGTCGCCTGGTTCTCCCGTCAGCGTGAGTTCCGCGCCGACGCCGGTGGTGCCGCCCTGGCTGGCCGCCAGAAGATGATCAGCGCCCTCGAGCGCCTGGGCCGCGCCCATGAAGAGCCGCATCTGGAAGGCCAACTGGCCGCCTTCGGTATTCAGGGCAAACGCTCCCTGGCCGAACTGATGATGAGCCACCCGCCCATCGAAAAGCGCATCGCCGCCCTGCGCGCCGCCTAAACCCTTCTTATTCCTGCCAAAGGCCGCATCTGCGGCCTTTTTTCTGCCTGCTCGCCAAATCCTGCCTAGTCTGAAAGCAAGACTTCTCATCCACCGGGAGCATTGCGGATGGACATGTTATGGAAAGGCCCCTGGCAAAGCCTCGAGCACCTGACGATCAACGACCATGACCTGGACGGTACCGTGCTGGGCCTTTACGAAGGCCGCCCCTTTGCCCTGGACTACGAGATCCGTTGCTTCGCCTGCTGGCGCACCCGCCAGGCCACGGTAGTGCCCAAAGGAGGGGATCCGGTAATGGTGACAGGGGACGGAGAGGGCAACTGGCTGCTCAACGGCGAGCCTCAACCCCAGTGGCAAGGCTGTCTGGACGTAGACCTCGGCTTTACCCTGGCCACCAACATGCTGCCCATCAAACGCCTGGGGCTGGTGGTGGGGGACGACAGGACCGTTAAGGTGCTCTGGTACCGTTTTCCCCAGGGTTACTTCGAGGTGGTAGAGCAAAACTACGCCCACCTGGCCCCCCAGCTGTACCGTTACACCAATAAAGCCACCGGCTTTACCGCCGAACTGTCCATCGACGATAACGGCATGGTTAAAGACTACGGCGAGCTGTGGAAGCAGCCTCGCTAGGATGACCGGTCATCACAACCGCATTTTTGCTGGCCTTAAGGGCGGGTTTTGTTCCCGGCTTAGACCTTCTAAAACACCACTCTAACTTACCAAAAAATCAATTTTAAAATCTAACAACAAACCTTGACTGCATCTTTTTTGTGCCTATTATTGTGTGTAATGTAAATATTACATCTTTACGTAAAGGTGCATCATGACCACCAACCCCTTCGGCCAGCAGCTCAGGGCCAATCGTGACAACGTATGGAAGGCCGCCCAGGCCCTGGTAGAGCAGGGTTCACAGCCGTCGGTGAACAACGTGCGCAGCTGGCTGGGGGGCGGTTCCAACAGTTCCATCAGCCGCTATTTGCAGGAATGGCATGCCTCATCTCAGGAAGAAAGGAGTGTAAGGCTGGCTACACCTTTACACCTTCAGCAGTCATTGGATGCCCTCTTTCAGCAGATGGAGGGGGAAAAAAAAGCCGCCATCGACTCCGCAGAACAGGCGGTACTGGACAAGGTGGCCCAGCTGCAGGCCGAGCGGGACCAGGCTCTTAACGAGTTGGCCGAGGCCAAAGAAACGCTGGCGGCTTTGGGCAACCAATTGGCCGAGGGCCAACGGCAGCTGCAACAGGCCAAGGACGAGCAGTCCCAACAGCAGAAGTTACTCACCGAGAGCCAACGCCAGGTGGCCCTGCTGCGCCAGCAAGCCAGCCAATGGCAACGGGAAGCCGAAGACAACAGGGCCCAGGTCAGCCACCTTTTCCACCAGCAGCAGCATTTCCAGGAGCGCTGGCAGGCCGAACAGAGCAAGCGCCAGGAAGCTTTCGAAGAGGCTCGCTGGCAATGGCTGCAGCAGGAACGCCAGCTTCAGGAGCAGGTACAAAGCCTGGGTGAGGAAAACCGCAACTTAAGCGGTATGGTCAGCGGCTTCCAAGAGGCCAAGGTACGGCTGGAAAGCCAGCGGGCAGAGCTGTCTCGTCAGCAGGGGCGCATTGCCCTGTTGGAAGGGGAGCTTGCCAGCAGCAACCAGCGTCTGGCCGAGCAGCCTAAGGTGGACTTGGTAGCCCAATTTGAGAAGCAGCAGTCGATGCTGGTTGAACTCAGCCAGGAGCTGGGCTTTTTGACCGAACAGGTGAAAAAACGCCAACAGCTGAAAAGCGAACTGGAAGCCATCAAATCGAGCCTGGGTAACCCATGACCCTGCCGGCGCTACCCGAAGACTGGATACTGGCCGCCACGGCCCCCAGTACCCGCAGCCAATACCAGGCAGGCCTCAAGCAGTTTGTTACCGCCGGTTTCACCCTGCCGGCCAGCCCCAGCCAGCTCAAACGCTACCTGGGGCTGAAAGGGGCCAGCCTCAGCGTCAGCACCCTTCGCAGCCATATCAGTGCCATCAAGCTCTGGCATCGCCAGCAAGGTTTTATGGACCCGGTAAATGACGAGGTGGTGCTGGCCCTTAAGGCCCTGTCCCGGCTGCAAAAGGGCCAGGACAAGCGCAAGGCCCGTACCTTGAGCCGCAGTCAGTTGGAGGCCTTGCTGGCCAGTTGCCAAAACGATGGCCTCTTGGGTTGGCGGGACGGTTTGATGATAAGCCTTGGCCTGGCGGCGGCCCTGCGCCGCTCGGAACTGGCGGCCCTGACCTTTGCCGACTTGGACGACAGCGAAGCCGGCCTTAGTCTGCAGATCCGTTTTTCCAAGACCGACCAGACAGGGCGAGGCAAGCAGATGGTGCTGCCGGCCCTGCCGGCCCCTTTTGAGCCCAGGGCCTGGCTGGCCGGTTGGCAGCAACAAAGCGGCCTTACCAGCGGCCCGGTGCTCAGGGCCATCAACCGCCACGGCCAGGTGCAAGAAAGGGCCATGAGTACCCATGGCCTCAACCTTGCCCTGCAAAAAAGGGCTACGGCCCTGGGACTTGAAGGGGTCAGCTGCCACAGCCTGCGCCGCAGCTTTGCCACCCTGGCGGTACGTAACGGCGTCAGCCTGGTGGATATCGCCGCCGTGGGCCGTTGGCAGAGCCTGGAAAGCTTGAAAGAATACGTCGACACCCTACCCAAGGACGCCATTGCCAAGGCCTTTTCATGAAGCTTCGGCCCTACCAGCAAGAGGCCGTTAAGGCCACCCTCAGCTATTTTCGTAAAAACCGCGAACCGGCGGTGCTGGTGCTGCCCACAGGGGCCGGCAAGAGCCTGGTGATCGCCGAGCTGGCGCGGCTGGCCAAGGGGCGGGTGCTGATGTTGACCCACGTGGCCGAACTGGTGGCCCAAAACGCCAGCAAATATGCCCAGGTGGCGGACAACGGCAGCATTTTCTCGGCCGGCCTTAAGGCCCGGGAAGCCGGGGGCAAGGTGGTTTTTGCCTCCATTCAATCGGTGGCACCAAACCTGGGGCAGTTTGATACGGACTTTTCCCTGGTGGTGATAGACGAATGCCACCGCATCGGCCCTGACGAGGAAAGCCAGTACCAAAAGGTGTTGGCCCATTTCAACACCAGCCTGGTGCTGGGGCTGACTGCTACTCCTTATCGCCTCGACAGTGGCTGGATTTACCAGTTCCACGCCAAGGGCCAGGTGCGCAGCCAGGAGGCCAAGCTCTTTAAATACTGCATCTATGAGCTGCCCCTTCGCCAACTGGTACAAGAAGGCTACCTGACTCCGGTGCAGATGGTGCCGGCCCCGGCCATTCGCTATGACTTTAGCGGCGCCGTGGAAGGCTGGACCGAAGCGGCCCTGGACCGCGCCTTGGCCGGGCAAGGGGCCTTGACCCCAGCCATCGTCGACCACCTGGTGTCCCTTTGCCAGGACAGGCGGGGGGTAATGATCTTCGCGGCCAGCCGCAAACATGCCAGGGACATTCTGGCGCGGCTACCGGCAGAGGAGGCGGCCCTTATCTTGGGAGATACCCCAACCCCTGAGCGCCAGGCCCTTATTGAGGCTTTCAAGGCCAGGACGCTCAAATACCTGGTTAATGTGTCGGTGCTGACCACCGGCTTTGACGCCCCCCATGTGGATGTCATCGCCCTATTGCGCCCCACCCAGTCGGTGTCCTTGTTCCAGCAGATGGTGGGGCGGGGCTTGCGGCTTTTCGAGGGCAAAAATGACTGCCTGGTGCTGGATTACGCCGGTTCGGGCTTTGACCTTTTTAGCCCGGAGGTGGGGGAGCCCAGGCCACCCGGCACAGTGCCTGTTACCGTGCCTTGCCCGGTCTGCGATTTTCCCAACAGCTTTTGGGGCAAGGTGGATGAAGGCGGCGACATCATCGAGCACTACGGCCGCCGCTGCCAGGGGATGACAGGGCCCAAGCAGCAGTGCGATTTTCGCTTTCGCTTTCGCCTCTGCGGCCAGTGCGGCGGCGAAGCGGACATTGCTTCGCGCCAATGCCCCCATTGCCAGGCCAGTATGGTGGACGTGGACAAGCAGCTGCGCGACGCCATGAAAAACCGGGATCAGCACCTGTTTCGGGTGGCCGAGATGGCCGCTGCCGTTGAGGCGGGTGCCTTGGTGCTGGAGTACCGGGACTTGGACGGCCAGCCCTTTACCGAACGCCTGAGCCTCGGCAGCAAAGGACTGCGACGCTTCCTGGCCGAGGCTAACCCGGCACCCGGGGTACGTTTTCTTCCTGATGACCAACGCCTGGCCGGGCACCTGTCGATGCTGCGCCACCCCCGTTTTTTGCTCCTGAAAAAGGACAAGGGATGGCGGCTTGGCCAACGCATCTTTGACTACCAGGGCAGGGTAGAGAGCCACCTGTCTGAGGACTAGTCCTACATGGCGGTGGTCAGTTCGTGGATCAGGCTGGAAAAATTCAACACGCCTTTTTCCACTTCTTCCATCCCTTGGTTGATGTCGCAGATCATGTGTTGGCCTTGTCCGGCTTCGGCGTTGATCCCTTCCATCTGGCTGCCCAGGGTATTGATGAGATCGCTGTTGGCCGAGACCACCTTGGCGATTTCCTCAGTGGCGATACTGGTCCGCTGGGCCAGCTTGCGTACCTCATCCGCCACTACCGCAAAGCCCCGGCCCTGATCGCCGGCCCTGGCCGCCTCAATAGCGGCATTGAGCGCCAACAGGTTGGTTTGGTCGGCAATGGCCCTGATGGTGGAGACGATTTCGCTGATGCTGAGCGAGTGCTTTTGCATGGATGCGCTGGTCTGGCGGGCCGCCTGCACCTGATCGGTAATATGCTCTGAGGTGTGGACCGCATCGTCCAGGGCGTGTTTGGCATTGGTGGTGATCTGGGAGGTCTGCTCCGAGGTGCTGGCTGCGACCTCGGCGGCTTGTTGCAGTCGTTGTATCCTGTCGGTGATATCGCTGGCGAACTTGATGATCTTATAGACCTTGCCGTCTTCGTTGATCACGGGGTTATAGGTGGCCTCCAACCAGACCGCCCGGCCATCGGCCCGCAACCGTTCAAACTTGCCGGCATAATGCTCCCCTTGCTGCAGGCGTTGCCAAAAATGGGGATTGCGGTCGTAAAACTCGGGATTGCAAAACAGCTTGTGGTGCTTGCCTTGTACCTGCTCCAGCTCATAGCCGAAAGTGGCCAGGAACAGGGCATTGGCGTTCAGCACATAGCCGTCCGGTGTGAACTCGATAACCGCCTGGGATTTGTTCACCGCATCGAAGATGGCGTTCTTTTCCTGAAGAGCCTGGACGTCTTTGCTGATGTCGGCCGCTATCTTGATGATCTTGTGCACCTGGCCATCCTGGCCTGGTACCGGAAAGTAGGTGGCCTCCAGCCAAAGGGGCTCACCATTCTTCTTTAAACGCCTGAACGTGCCCCGCTGGGGAATACCGGCGGCCAGCTCACGCCAAAACTGCTGGTACTGCGCCGATTGGCTGAGAGCATCGCTACAAAAAAGCCGATGATGTTGGCCAATCAGGGTCTCCCGTTGGTAGCCGGTCACTTGGCAGAAGATATCGTTTACTTCGGTAATGGTGCCATCAGGTTTAAAGCTGATGTAGCCAATATGGTGCTTGATAGCCCCAAGGTCGTCGCTGTATTGCGACACCATGTCCTTGAGCGCCCCTATCTGAGCTAACCACTGCTTCTTGTGTTGAAACATACACCTGTCCTTTGGTCCCTGTGTTACCCGTGGCAATTCATAGGTTACCAATTAGTTATAAAACGGATGTCCCGCACTTTTTAATAAGCAAAAGCTAAATCTTTGTGGAAAAACCCTGCCTTGGTCACATTTACAGTCGAAGCTTGGGTCAGCGCAGGCTCAAGCTCCGGCTTTAACTGCTTGAACTTTATTCAAAAGTCAGGGGTAATAGGGTTAACAGTCACTGTGGGGGAGCAGCGTGGCCATACAAAAAACCCGGATCCTGATGGTGTGCATGGGCAATATCTGCCGTTCGCCCACAGCCCAGGCGGTAGCCGAAAAGCACTTTGCCGATGCCGGTATTGAAGTGGAAGTGGACTCAGCCGGAACCATCGGCTATCACGCCGGAGAAAGCCCTGATCGCCGTGCCCGCCAAGCCGGGGAGGCCAGGGGGTATGACTTTTCCCAGATCCTGGCCCGTCAGGTTACCAGCGACGACTTCGTCCATTTCGATCTGCTGCTGGCCATGGACAGGCGTAACTACGGCGACCTTATCAGCCGCTGCCCTGAACGTCACAGGCACAAGGTCAAGCTGCTGCTGAGCTACGCTCCGGAACTGGGAGTGGATGAAGTGCCGGACCCATACTACGGTGGGGGCCAGGGCTTCGAAGAGGTTTTGGATCTGGTGGAGGCGGCTACGGCTGGCCTGCTGAAAAGCCTGCGCCCCTGAGGCATGGAACGGCCATAAAAAAAGGCGCCCTTGAGGCGCCTTTTTCGCTTGCTAGCCTTAGACCTTGGCCATGGGGCTGGAGACGCGGCTGACAGCGTCATTCAAACCACCGGCTCGGCCACTGTGGGCAACGGCTTGGCGCTCCAGCGGCTGAGGGTTACGTACCACAGGGGCCAGGGCCACTTCCGCAGGGCGGGCCATGGGGGCCTGGGCCCGGCCTTTGGGCTTGGCTGCTTTGGGGGCAGACTTGGCTTTCGGTGCCTTGGCTTTTACCACTTGCTCGGCTTTAGGCTCTTCGGCAACCACAGGGGCCGCTACCACTTCTGGAGTAGCTTCTACCGCTACAGGAGCCTCAACCGGCGTCTGCTCGGCAGGTTCAGCGGCAACAGCCACCTCGGCGACCTTGGGCTCTTCGACCACAGCAGGGCTCGGCTCGACTACAGGCGCCTGAACAACAGGGGCCTCCTCTTTAACCGGAGCCGCTTCTACTTGGGTTTCCACCAGATCGGTTTGGGGAGCCTCTGAAGCCAGGTCGAGCTGCTCGGTGGCACCTTCAACACTTTGCTCGCTGCGCTCAGGGCGCTGACGGCGATGACCACGCAGGTGGCGGGGGCCACGGCGACGCTGACGGTTGTCACCTTGCTCGTCTTGGCTCTCGGTGACTTCCTCGGCGACAACCTCGACCGGCTCGGCAACCTGCTGGCGCTCGGCTTTCTCGGCAACCTTGACGGCCTCGGCCTGCACCGGGCTGCTGGCCTTAACGGCAGGGGCGGCCTGGGTCTCACCGTCTTTCATGCGTACCGACTGGTTCAGCTGGCGACGCTCGCGGCGCTGTTGAGGCACCTTGTCCAGCAGATCTTCCTTGGCCTCGTTGGCCTCGGCAGTGGGCTGCTCTTCACGGGCTTTTTGCTGACGCTTGGTGTCACGTTGCTCGTCATCACGCTGACGGCGCTTGTTGCGTTCTTCCTCGCGGCGGCTTTCACGTTGCTCGGCAGCGCGTTCGTCACGGGCGCGGTTATCGCGGTCACGGTTGCGGTTGTCTTCACGGCCTTGGCGTTGCTCGTCACGACGGTCGTCGCGGCGCTCATCACGGTTGCGCGGGTTGCGCTCGCGACGTTGCTCACCGTCCTGGCTACGCTTGTCGTCGCGGCCTTGGCGCTGTTGGTCGTCGCGGTTGCGACCACCACGGCCTTTTTGCTGGCGACGGGCATCCACGCCCTTACGGTTGTGTTGCTGGCGCTTGTTGTCCTGGGACTTGGGCGCTTCTTCTTCCTTGCTGCCAAACAGGGCCTTGATGATGCGGCTGATAAGACCAGGCTTGGCCGGTGCCTTGGATTCCTGACGGACAGGCTTGCTGGGCGCTGCGGCTTTAGGGGCACTGGGGGCCGGGGCGGCAGGTGCCTGCAGGCCTTTAAGGGCCGGCTCGTCATGCTTGTGCTTGGCGGCCACCGGCGGCACGTAGACCGGCTTCTGGTCTTCGGGCTTTTTGGTGAGATCGTAGGAGGGCTCTTCAATCTCGTCGTCTTCGCGGTGACGGATCACCTCGAAGTGAGGGGTTTCCAGGTGCGGGTTGGGCACGATGAAGACCCGAACATCATGGCGCTGTTCGATAAAGCGGATGGCTCCGCGTTTTTCATTCAGCAGGTAGGCAGCCACGCTGACCGGCACCTGGGCTTCGACCTGGGCGGTGTTGTCTTTAAGAGACTCTTCCTCAATCAGGCGCAGAATGGACAGGGCCAGGGACTCGGTGGAACGCACATAGCCGGTACCGGTACAACGGGGGCAGATGTGGTTGGAGGCGTCACCCAGGGACGGACGCAGACGCTGGCGCGACATTTCCATCAGGCCAAAGCGGCTGATACGGCCCAACTGGACCCGGGCACGGTCGGCGCGCACCGCATCGGCCAGGCGGTTTTCCACTTCCCGCTGGTGGCGGGCCGGGGTCATGTCGATAAAGTCGATCACCACCAGGCCGCCCAAGTCGCGCAGGCGCAGCTGACGGGCAATTTCGTCGGCCGCTTCCAGGTTGGTGTTCAGGGCCGTCTCTTCGATATCGCCGCCTTTGGTGGCGCGGGCAGAGTTGATATCGATGGCGGTCAGGGCTTCGGTGCTGTCGATAACGATGGAGCCACCGGAAGGCAGACGCACTTCCCGCTGGAAGGCGGATTCAATCTGCAATTCAATCTGGTAATAGTTGAACAGGGGGATCTCGCCTTTATAAGGCTTGACCTTGGTAATGAAGTCCGGACGCATGGTCTGGATATGGCTTTTAACCTCTTCAAAGACCCTGTTGTGGTCGATGACGATCTCGCCCACGTCACGGCGCAGGTAGTCACGGATGGCCCGGACTATGACGTTGGACTCCTGATGGATCAGGAAGGGGGCAGGGCGGCTGGCTGCCGCTTCCTGGATGTTCTGCCAGTGATGTTGCAGCACGTCCAGGTCCCATTTGAGCTCTTCGGCAGACTTGCCGACGCCGGCGGTACGGACGATAAGGCCCATACCCTCGGGCAGCTGCAGGCTGGACAGGGCTTCTTTGAGTTCGGTGCGCTCTTCACCCTCGATGCGGCGGGAAATACCACCGGCGCGGGGGTTGTTGGGCATCAGTACCAGGTAGGAACCGGCCAGGCTCAGGAAAGTGGTGAGGGCGGCGCCCTTGTTACCACGTTCTTCCTTATCGATCTGGACTATGACTTCCTGACCTTCCTTGACCACATCCTTGATGTTGGGGCGGCCAGCGCCTTTGGCATTCTCGGAAAAATAGCTGCGGGCAATCTCTTTTAAGGGGAGGAAACCATGGCGTTCAGCACCGTAGTCGACAAATGCCGCTTCCAGGCTGGGTTCTACGCGGGTGATCTTACCTTTGTATATGTTGGCTTTCTTTTGTTCGTGGCCCGGGTGTTCGATATCCAGATCATAGAGTTTCTGGCCGTCCACCAAAGCCACCCGCAACTCTTCAGCCTGAGTTGCGTTGATTAGCATTCTTTTCATAAGTGACTCATTACCTTGTAATGGTCACAGCACTCGCATCCTCTCGATGCGCATCCTCTGGGCCTGGCCCCGTGCAGGTCGTACAGGCAGCCTCCCGGCTGGGTGAAGGTTGGGGCGCTCTCGGCGTTTCCACTTGTTTTTCGTTTGAACGATGTCTGGTGATGGGTCCGGCGTACTCGCCAAACCAAAGGCCTATCACCAAAAAGGCATCCAGTCGTATTTCAAGTCCAGTGACGCGCTCTACAGGCGCGAAGCTGTGCCTTTTCAAAATTGGGGCCCGGCATTCTGACCGTGCCCCGGAAATTCAAAACTGCCTGGCTAATCGTAGTTCGAATAGAGGCTTATATATTATCCCATTGATTTTGGGATTTCGGCAAGCATACTTCGCCACTCTCCCCTGTGTTAGAATGCGCCCCCTATGAGCACAGCCAACAACACCGCCACAGTGCAGTATGTGGCCGTTGAACCGGATCTGGCCGGCCAACGCATCGACAACTTCTTGCGGACTTTCTTAAAGGGAGTGCCGAAGAGCCTTATTTACCGTGTTTTACGTAAGGGCGAGGTCCGGGTCAACAAAAAGCGCGTTAAGCCCGAATATAAGCTGATGGCGGGGGACCAAGTGCGTATCCCGCCGCTGCGGGTGGCCGAAGAAAAGGCCCTGCCCAACGCCAACCTCAGCCAGGTATCGCGCCTGAACGACTGCGTGCTCTACGAAGACGACTGCCTGATGGTGGTTAACAAACCGGCGGGCCTGGCGGTACATGGCGGTTCCGGGCTGTCTTTTGGCCTTATCGAAGGGCTGCGGGCGCTGCGCCCCGATGCCCGTTTCCTGGAGCTGGTGCACCGCCTGGACAGAGACACCTCCGGCTGCATTCTTATCGCCAAGAAGCGCTCGGCCCTGCGCGGCTTACACGAAGCCCTTCGTGAAAAAACCATGCAGAAGGACTACCTGTGTCTGGTGCGGGGTGACTGGCCCAGCGCCAAGCGGGTCATCCGCGCGCCCCTTTTAAAAAACACCCTGCAATCGGGTGAGCGGGTGGTGCGGGTGGACGCCGAAGGCAAAGCCAGCGAGACCCGTTTTAAGGTGGAGCGCCGTTTCGGCGGCCTGGCTACCCTGGTCAATGCCTTCCCGGTGACCGGCCGTACCCACCAGATCCGGGTCCATACCCTGCATGCAGGGCACCCCATCGCCGGTGACGACAAGTACGGTGACAAGGAATTTGACGCCCGCCTCAAGGCCCAGGGCCTGGAGCGGCTGATGCTGCACGCCTGGCATTTGTCCTTTACCCACCCCAACACCGGCGAAGCGGTGTCGGTCACCGCCAAGCCGGACGGCAGCTTTGCCGCCCTGATTGAGGCCCTGGGGCAGCGCGGATGAAAGACATCGACCTGGTGATCTTCGACTGGGACGGCACCCTGATGGACTCGGTGGGACGTATCGTCTCCAGTATGCAGGCCACCGCCAAGGCCCTAAACCTCGGCGTACCCAGTGACCAGGCGGTGCGCGACATCATCGGCCTTAGCCTGATGCCGGCCTTTGACCGGCTATTTCCGGCCCTGGACGAGGGGAGCAGGGCGGCCTTGCTGGCCGAATACCGTGACCAGTACGTGGAGCTGGACCCGACCCCGACCCCGCTTTTCCCCGGGGTAGAGGCGATGCTGGCCAGGCTCGGCGCGTCCGGTAAAACCCTGGCGGTGGCCACCGGCAAAGCCAGGGCCGGCCTCGACCGGGTCTTTGCCGCCACTGGCCTTGCCGGCCACTTTGTTACCAGCCGCACCGCCGACGACGCCCAGTCCAAGCCCCATCCCGAGATGCTGACCCAGATCCTGGCCGAAACCGGCATCAGTGCCGAGCGGGCCCTGATGATAGGGGACTCGCAACTGGACATGGCCATGGCCAAGGCCGCCGGTGTCAAGGCGCTGGGGGTGGGCTTTGGGGTGCACAGCCCCGAGCAGCTGCTGGCCGCCGGCGCCCAAGGGGTGATCAGCGACTGGCAACAATGGGCCCTGGCTTAGCCCAGGGGCCCGGCACCTTCCTCTTCCAGCATCGCCGTCAAGGCAATGAGCGGCAGACCTATCAAGCTGTTGGGGTCCCGGCCGCTCAACCGTTCAAATAAGGCTATCCCCAAGCCTTCGCATTTAAAGGACCCGGCGCACCAGAAGGGTTCTTCCTTATCTACGTAGCTTGCTATCTGGCCAAGGGTCAGGGAGCGAAACTGCACCTCGAAGGGTTCCACCAGGGACTGGCAGCGGCCAGTTTGACTGTTATAGAGGGCCAGCCCCGTATAGAAGGTGACGGTCTTGCCGGCGGCGCGGCTGAGCTGGGCTATGGCATTGGCGCGATTGAGGGGCTTGCCGCAGATCTCGCCGTCGATAACGCAGAGCTGGTCAGAGCCGATCACCAGGGCCGGGCCAGTCCCAAGGGCGGCAGCGGCCTTGGCCTTGTCGATGGCCAGGCGTTCAACCAGGGCGGTGACGCTTTCCCCAGGCAGGGGGCTTTCGTCCAGCTCCGGGCTGATACAATCGAAGTCGATTGCCAGTTTTTCGAGCAGACTTTTCCGAAATGGGGAACTGGAACCTAAAATCAATCGCATGGCACGCCTTTTTATCTTCACTTGTAGGGGTATTTTCCCGTAAAATGCGCGGGCATAACAGGGCGGTGCGACTGCTTTGTTCATCACTGCAGGCCCATTGGGCCTGTTGGCTTTTTTGACAGGGACTTAGTGCCCGAGTAAGATGCGCGCCTTATGCGAAAAGTTAAGCTGCCCTTAACTCTCGATCCGGTGAAAGCCGCCCAACGTCGTGATGATTACGACGGTATGGTGCCTGTCACCGAATTGACGCGTTTGATGGAATTGTCAGAAGCCCGGCAGGGCGAAGTGGATGTGCAACTTCATTGTGGTGTTGACGCCCAGGGGTTGGTCTTTACCAGTGGTAAAGCCGCCGTGGAGCTCGAGCTGGTGTGCCAGCGCTGCAATGGCCCGCTGTCCTTCCTCGCAGAGGTAGACTTCGCCTACACACCGGTTTTTGCCAAAACCGTAATAGAAGAGCTCCCGGAAGCTTATGAGCCTGTCGACCTCGACGAAAACGGTGAGATCGACGTGCGAAAACTCATTGAAGACGAGCTGATCCTGGCACTGCCCTTGGTCGCAATGCATGCTCAAGACCAGTGTGCAGTGTCTTCGTCCGAGATGAGTTTTGGCAAGATCGAACCTGCTGATGAGCGTCCGAACCCCTTCGCTGTTCTCGAACAGTTGAAGAAGAAGTGATCACGATTTAAGGAGACTAGTCAATGGCCGTTCAACAGAACAAGAAGTCCCGGTCCCGCCGCGACATGCGTCGTTCCCACGATGCACTGACCGCTGCCCCCCTGTCCGTGGACAAGACCTCCGGTGAAACCCACCGCCGTCACCACGTGACTGCCGACGGTTTTTACCGTGGCAAGAAAGTTATCGGTTAATCACCGGTAACTGACTTGCAAGCGTTTACCCTTTCGGTAGATGCCATGGGCGGGGACCTAGGCCCCGCCGTAACAGTGCCCGCCATAGCGCGGGCACTGCTGCTTTACCCCTCTTTATCGGTTCGCGCCTTTATCTGCGGTGACATCAGTGCTCACCTGGCGGCGGCCGGACTCCAGCAACACCCCCGTTTAACCCTGATCCAGGCCCAGTGCACCGTCGGTATGGACGAAAGACCGTCCAGCGCCCTGCGTACCAAGCGGGATTCGTCCATGGGCGAAGCGGTCAAGGACGTGGCCGAAGGCCGCTCCCAAGCCTGTATCAGTGCCGGTAACACCGGCGCCCTGATGGCCCTGTCCCGGCATTTTCTCAAGACCTTGCCCGGTATCGATAGGCCCGCCATCGTCTCCGCCATGCCGGCGGTGAACGGCAAAAGGGTTTACATGCTCGACTTGGGCGCCAATGTCGCCTGCGATTCGGAAACCCTCTACCAGTTCGCCGTCATGGGCTCGGCCATGGCTCACACCGTTGAAGGCATAGACAGGCCCAGGGTGGCCCTGCTCAACATCGGTGAGGAAGAGGTCAAGGGCAACGACCAGGTCCGTCATGCAGCCAACTTGCTGCAAGACGCCCCCAGCATCCACTATGTGGGCTACCTGGAAGGGCACGACATCTTCACCAATAAGGCTGACGTCATCGTCTGTGACGGTTTTGTCGGCAATGTGACCCTCAAAACCTGTGAAGGCATTGCCCAGTTCTTCCTGGCCCAGCTGCGCGAGAGTTTCGGGAATAGCCTTTGGGGCCGGGTTTTGGGCTGGCTGGTACGTCCTTTCATCAAAGCGGTTTACGCCAGGGTGAACCCCGACCAGTACAACGGGGCCAGTCTGGTAGGATTGCGCGGTATTGTCGTGAAAAGCCACGGAAATGCTGGCATTGATGCTTTTTTCAACGCCCTCGAACAGGCTTTGCACAGCGCCGAGCGCAAGCTGCCTGACGGCATTGAAAGTGCCATCGGAACCGTTTTACTGGACAAGCACTGAGCCTTATTCATGCATTCAAAAATTCTTGGTACAGGCAGCTATCTGCCTGCCCAGGTGCGTAGCAACGCCGATCTGGAAAAAATGGTGGATACCACCGACCAGTGGATAGTGGAACGCACCGGTATCAGCGAGCGTCGTATCGCCGCTGAAGGAGAGACCGTTGTCAGCCTGGCCGTACCGGCCGCCAAAGCCGCCCTGGACGCGGCCGGCCTTGAGGCCAGCGAGCTCGATCTCATTATCTTCGCCACCACCACCGCCCCCCATTCCTTTCCGTCCGCCGCTTGCTGGTTGCAGGCCGAGCTGGGCGTACCCGGTATCGGTGCCTTCGATCTGGGCGCGGCTTGTGCAGGTTTTACCTATGCCTTGACGGTGGCCGACCAATTCATCCGTGCCGGCAGCGCCAAAAAGGTGCTGGTGGTGGGGGCCGACGTGCTGACCCGGGTCTGCGAACCCAGCGACCGCTCTACCATCATCCTCTTTGGGGACGGGGCAGGGGCGGTGGTTCTGGGAGCCAGCGAAGAGCCAGGCCTGCTGGGCAGCTGCATCCACTCCGACGGCCACTACGGCGAGCTGCTCTGCGCCGCCTTGCCCTCCCGCACCGATGCCAGCATCGACCCCTGGCTGAAGATGAAAGGCAACGAAGTGTTCAAGGTCGCCGTCACTAAATTGGCGGACGTGGTCAGCGAGATCCTCGACCAGGCGGGCCTGGACAAACAGCAACTGGACTGGCTGGTACCGCACCAGGCCAACCACCGCATCATCAGTGCCACCGCCAAGAAATTGGGCATGGGCCTGGATAAGGTGGTGCTCAACCTGGCCAAATACGGCAACACCTCTGCCGCTTCCGTGCCCATCGCCCTCGACGAGGCGGTACGGGACGGCCGCATTCAACGTGGCCAACTCCTGCTGCTGGAAGCCTTTGGCGCCGGTTTTGCATGGGGTGCGGCCCTGGTTCGTTATTAAAAGGCCATAAAGATGCAAAAAACTGCCTTTATATTCCCGGGACAAGGTTCCCAAAGCGTGGGCATGCTCGCCGAGCTGGCCGGCGCCTACCCTGTGGTACTGGAGACCTTCAAGGAAGCCTCCGAGGTACTGGGCTACGATTTGTGGGCTTTGGTCCAAAACGGCCCGGAAGCGGACCTGAACGCTACCGAGCGTACTCAGCCCGCGTTGCTGACCGCCTCTGTTGCCACCTACCGGGCCTACCTGGCCCAGGGCGGCGTGGCCCCGGCCCTGATGGCCGGCCACAGCCTGGGTGAATACTCGGCACTGGTCTGCGCCGGCGCCTTGGATTTCAAAGATGCCGTGGCCCTGGTGGAAGCCCGTGGCCAGTATATGCAGGCCGCCGTTCCGGCCGGCACCGGTGCCATGGCCGCCATCATCGGCCTGGATGACGCCGACGTGGTGGCCGGCTGCGCCGAAGCGGCCCAAGGGGACGTGGTGGAAGCGGTCAACTTCAATAGCCCAGGCCAGGTGGTGATCGCCGGTTCCAAGGCAGCCGTTGACCGGGCCTGTGAGGTCCTCAAGGAAAAAGGCGCCAAGCGGGCCTTGCCCCTGAGCGTATCGGTGCCCAGCCACTGCGCCCTGATGAAGCCGGCGGCAGAGCAACTGGCCGAGCGCCTCAAGCAAGTAACGATCGCCGCCCCTGCGGTGCCGGTGATCAACAACGTGGACGTGGCCAGCGTCAGTGAAGGGGACGCCATCAGGGACGCCCTGGTGCGCCAGCTGTACAGCCCGGTGCGCTGGACCGAGTCGGTCCAGGCCATGGCTCAGCAAGGGGTAACCGACCTTTACGAATGCGGCCCTGGCAAGGTGCTTTGCGGCCTTGCCAAACGGATTGATAAGAGCCTGAATGCCGGCCCGTTGCACAGTAGCGACGAGCTGCAATCAGTTGCCAAGTGAGGAAAACATGTCTGACTTCATGTCATTGACCGGAAAAATCGCCCTGGTAACCGGCGCCAGTCGCGGCATTGGCCGCGCCATTGCCGAGCGCCTGGCGGCCCAAGGTGCTACCGTTTTTGGTACCGCCACGTCCGACAAGGGCGCCGAGGCCATCAGCAGCTACCTGGGAGAAGGCCGTGGCCTTAACCTGAATGTGACCAGCAGCGACAGCATCGATGCCGTCCTTGCCACCGTCAAAGACAGGGCAGGGGACTTGGACATCCTGGTCAACAATGCCGGCATCACCCGCGATAACCTGTTGATGCGGATGAAAGACGAAGAATGGGACGAGGTGATCGACACCAACCTCAAATCCCTTTATCGTCTTTCCAAGGCCGTGTTGCGGCCGATGATGAAAAAACGTGCCGGCCGGATCATCTCCGTCGGCTCTGTAGTGGGCACCATGGGGAACCAGGGACAGGTCAACTACGCTGCCGCCAAGGCGGGCCTGCTGGGTTTTACCAAGTCCCTGGCCCGGGAAGTGGCGTCAAGGAACATTACCGTCAATGCCGTAGCGCCGGGCTTTATCGACACCGATATGACCCGCGAACTGACGGACGACCAAAAATCGGCGATCTTCGGGCAAGTGCCGCTGGCACGCCTGGGTTCGCCTGCCGAAATTGCCAGTGCCGTGGTCTTTTTGGCCTCTAATGAGGCTGGATACATCACTGGTGAAACCCTGCACGTCAACGGCGGCATGGTGATGGCGTAAGTGATCGGAAAATGCGCGGATCTGTGGCGAACAACAGGCTAACACCGTGGTTTGACCAGCATATTCGCGGTTTTCCTTTCCCTTGCAAAGATTTGGGGATCGAATACACTAGCCCCCATTCGCTATTTACAGCGTACTGCTAAGGAAACAACAAGCTATGAGCACTATCGAAGAACGCGTTAAGAAAATCATCGTCGAGCAACTGGGCGTGAAAGAAGAAGAAGTGAAAAACGAAGCTTCTTTCGTCGACGATCTCGGCGCTGACTCTCTGGACACCGTTGAGCTGGTGATGGCGCTGGAAGAAGAGTTCGACACTGAGATCCCGGATGAAGAAGCCGAGAAGATCACTACTGTGCAAGCGGCCATCGACTACGTCACCGCTCACCAGAACTAATCCTCTAACAGGCGGTCCTCGGACCGCCTGTTTCCTCTCTCGACCCTCGTTTTTTTCCTTTCGGAGGCAAACGCCGTGACCAAGCGTCGTGTCGTTGTGACCGGTATGGGCATGCTGTCCCCCGTGGGCAACAGCGTAGAATCTTCCTGGAAAGCCCTCCTGGCAGGGCAAAGTGGCATCGATACCATCAGCTGCTTCGATACCAGCGCCTTTACCACCCATTTCGCCGGTAACGTCAAAGACTTTGACGTCACCCAGTACATGTCTGGCAAAGACGCCAAGAAGATGGACTTGTTCATCCAGTACGGCGTCGCCACAGGCATCCAGGCCCTCAAGGACAGTGGCCTTGACCTGGAAAAAGCCGATCTGAGCCGCGTCGGCGTTGCCGTCGGTTCCGGTATCGGTGGCCTTGGCCTTATCGAGAAAAACCATGAGGCCCTGTTGGCCAATGGTCCACGCAAGATGTCGCCGTTTTTCGTGCCCAGCACCATCATCAATATGGTGTCCGGCTGGTTGTCCATCATGCACGGCTTGCGTGGCCCCAACATCGCCATCACCACCGCCTGTACCACAGGGGTGCACAACATCGGCCATGCCGCCCGGATGATCGCCTACGGCGATGCCGACGTCATGCTGGCCGGTGGTGCCGAGATGGCCTGTACCCCCCTGGGGATGGGCGGCTTTGGCGCAGCTCGCGCCCTGTCTACCCGCAATGACGATCCCAAGGCGGCCAGCCGTCCCTGGGACCGCGACCGCGACGGCTTTGTGCTGGGCGACGGCGCCGGTGTCATGGTGCTGGAAGACTACGAACACGCCAAGGCCCGAGGCGCCCGCATCTATGCCGAGCTGACCGGCTTTGGCATGAGCGGCGACGCTTACCACATGACTTCACCGCCGGAAGACGGTGCCGGTGCCGCCCTGTCCATGCTTAACGCCATCCGTGACGCCAAGCTGGACCCGAGCCTGGTGGGCTATGTCAACGCCCACGGCACCTCCACCCCGGCCGGGGATGCTGCCGAAAGCAACGCCGTCAAATCGGTGTTCGGCGACCATGCCTACAAACTGATGGTCTCCTCCACCAAGTCCATGACCGGCCATCTGCTGGGTGCGGCGGGCGCCGTTGAAGCCATCATCTCGGTGATGAGCCTCTTTGATAACGCCATTCCCCCCACCATCAACCTGGACAACCCCTCCGAGGGCTGTGATCTCGATTACGTGCCCCACGTGGCCCGCCAGGCCAAGGTTGACCATGTGCTCTGTAACTCTTTTGGCTTCGGTGGCACCAACGGCTCTTTGCTGTTCAGCCGCATCTAAAAGGGTGTAACTTGGCAAAACGCCTGATAACCTAACGGCTTATCAGGCGTTTTTTATTGACCTATGCTCAGCCTCGAATCCTATCCTGACCGCCTTCAATACGGTGACGGCCACTTTACCACCCTGGCCGTGCGGGGCGGCGCACCGCAAAACTGGCCGGCCCACCGCTCCCGCCTGGAAGAAGCCTGCGCCCGCCTGGCCATGAGCCCCCCTGACTGGCAAAGCCTGGAAGACGCAGTAATGAAGGCCGCTGCCCAACGCGGGCAGGGGGGCGTCAAGGTATTGGTAGCAAGGGCTGCCGGTGGCCGGGGATACCGCCCCGCCGAGGGGCCGAGCCAGGTGTGGGTCAGCCATTTTGCCGAACCGGCCCATTACCCCCTGTGGCGCAGCCAAGGGATCAGCCTGGCCCTGTTGCCGGTGACCCTGGGCACCAGCCCGATGCTGGCCGGTCTCAAGCATTGCAGCCGCCTGGAACAGGTGCTGGCCGCCGAGGCCTTGGCCCGGGTCGGCAGCGACGAAGGGGTGCTGCTGGACGACGACGGTTTTGTGGTGTCCGCCGTCAGTGCCAACCTCTTTTGGTTTAAGGGTGCAGTGCTCCATACCCCCAATTTGGCCCGCAGCGGCGTTAGCGGCACCCAGCGAGCCCTGGTGATGGCGGCGCAGCCGGCCCAGGTGGTGCAGGCGCCCCTGGCCGCCCTCGATGAGGCGGACGAAATTTTCCTGTGCAACGCCCTGATGGGGGTGGTGCCGGTACATACCTTTGGCACAAGGCGCCTGGCGGCGCCCCGTTTGACCCTCCAACTACGCGATACCCTCGGATAATGAAGAAGTTGTTATGGATAGTGGCGGCCCTGCTGGCCGCCTCGGTGGCCGCTGCGCTGTATGGCCTCTGGCAATACCAGCAGGCCCTGGCCAAGCCCCTGGCCCTGACCGGCCCCCAAACTCTGGAAGTCAAGGCCGGTACCCATGCCTACCGCCTGGTCAAGTCCCTGCGCAGTGACGGCTGGGTAGAGCAGAACTGGCCTTTCAAGCTGCTGCTTAAACTCGAACCTGGCCTTGGCCAGATCAAGGCCGGCTGCTACGCCGTGGACGAGGGCATGACCATGAAGGCCTTGCTGGCCGACATGGCGGCCGGCAAGGAACAAAGCTTTAAAGTGACCCTGGTGGAAGGGGAGCGCTTCAAAGACTGGCAGGCCCGGCTGGCCGCCTTGGCGCACCTGGATTTTCGCCTAAGCGGCGCCGACAGCCAGGCCGTGGCCAAGGCCCTCGGCCTGCCCCTGGTGGAAGGCCAATTGATGCCCGACACCTACCAATACCGCTGCGGTGATACCGACCTGAGCCTGCTGACCCAGGCCAAAGATGCCATGAGCCGCTACCTGGAACAGGCCTGGCCCAACCGCGACCCGGGGCTGCCCCTGGCCACCCCGGCCCAGGCCCTGACCCTGGCGTCCATCGTCGAGAAAGAAACGGCGGTGCCGGCCGAGCGGCCGCTGATCGCCTCGGTGTTCGTCAACCGCCTCAACAAGGGCATGCGGCTGCAGACCGACCCCACTGTCATTTACGGCCTGGGAGACGACTTTGACGGCAACCTCACCCGCGCCCACCTGCGCCAGGCAACGGCGTACAATACCTATGTCATCAAGGGGCTGCCCCCCGGGCCCATCGCCATGCCGTCCCGCGCCGCCATCGACGCGGTGCTGCACCCGGACAAGGCCGACTACCTGTATTTTGTGGCCAAGGGCGACGGCAGCCATGCATTTTCCAAGACGCTGCGTGAACACAACAACGCAGTGAACCGTTATCAAAGAGGACGCGGATGAAGCCACTGATAGACCCGGCTTTTGTGGTGATAGAGGGCCTGGAAGGGGCCGGCAAGTCCACGGCGGTGGCCAGGGTCAGGGCCTTTTTAGAGCAAAGGGGCGCCACCGTGGTGCAGACCCGTGAACCGGGGGGCACCCCCCTTGCCGAAAAGATGCGCGAGCTGGTCAAAACCGTCCATCAAGAACCCCTGACCCCCCAGGCCGAGCTGCTGCTGATGTACGCCGCCCGGGTGCAGCTGGTGGAAAACGTCATCAAGCCGGCCCTGGCCCAGGGTCACTGGGTGGTGGGGGACCGGCATGATTTGTCGAGCCGCGCCTACCAGGGGGGGGGCCGCCAGTTGGACAGCGCCCTTATCGACAGTATCCGCCAGGCGGTGCTGGGGGATTTCAAGCCGGCCCTGACCCTGTACCTGGATATCGACCCCAAGCTGGGCCTGGAGCGGGCCAAGGCCAGGGGCGAGCTGGACCGGATCGAGCTTGAGCAGCTGGCCTTTTTTGAGCGCACCCGCGCCCGCTACCAGGCCCTGGCCCAGGGTGACGACAGCATCGTCACCATCGACGCCGGCCAACCCCTTGAGCAGGTACACCAGGCCATCGACGCCGCCCTTGGCCGCTTGGAGCGGCGCTGATGCTGCCTTGGCTGGCCCCTTATCTTGCCGATTTTGGCCGCTGGCAACAAAGCCAGCGCCTGGCCCATGCCTACCTGCTGACCGGCCCCAGTGGCGTCGGCAAGGCCCAACTGGCCCAGCAATTTGCCTTGCAGTTGCTGTGTCGCAACCAGGTGGGCTGCGGCCAATGCCACAGCTGCCAGTTGGTAAAGGCCGGTACCCACCCGGACTTGCACAGGGTCGAACCCGACGGCGGCAGCATCAAGGTGGACGCCATCCGTGCCCTGGTTGGCCCCGTCTATAGCGCCGCCCTGATGGGCGGTGCCAAGGTGGTGCTGATGCATCAGGCCGATCGGCTTAACCTCAACGCCGCCAACGCCTTGCTCAAATCCCTGGAAGAGCCTCCCGCCAATACCTACTGGCTGCTGACCAGCAGCCAGCCGGGGCAGCTGTTGCCTACCATCTTGTCCCGCTGCCAAAAGCTGCACCTGCCGGCGCCCCCCGCTGATCAAGCCCAGGCCTGGCTGCAAGGGCAGGGGATCCAGGCCAGCCCCGCCTTGCTGCGGCGTTTTCACGGTGCGCCCCTGGCCCTACAGCGAGCCCTGGCGGACGGCTACCAGGAAAAGGTGGCCAAGCTTCAGGCCGATCTGGTGGCCTTGGAAACCCGCCACCTTTACCCTGAAAATTTTGCCGACCGCTGGCATAAAGAGGCCCTGTTCTGCCTGGACGAGTTGGCCCATCGGCTGTTGGATCAGGCCCGTTTGGCACGGGGCCTGGCGCCCCTGTATCATGACCATTTGGACCGCCAGGAGCGCCTGGGAGAAGAGGCCCTGACCGGCCTTTGGCAGGCCGTGCTCGGCTCTCGCAAGCAGCTTTTGGAACAACCGGCCATCAACAGCAAATGGCTGCTGGTGGATATCGCCTGGCAATTGATGGAAGGAAGGAGTGACAACGTTGTTGGTTGATTCACACTGCCACCTGGAAAGACTGAAACTGGCCGAAGGCGACAGCCTGGCCGCCGCCCTTGACCGTGCCCAGCAACGGGGCATAGAGCGCTTTTTGTGCGTCTGTGTCACCCTCGACAGCTTCGGGGACATGATGGGGGCCATCGACGGCTTCGAGCAGGTGGCCGCCAGTTGCGGCGTGCACCCCCTGGACCAAAAAGAAGCTCAGGAACTGGATCGCCTTTACGACTTGGCCGGCCACCCCAGGGTGGTAGCCATAGGGGAGACCGGCCTCGATTACTTCTACGCCCCGGAAACGGCAGCCTTGCAGCAGCAGTCGTTTCGCCACCATATCCAGGTAGCGCGCCAGCGCGGCCTGCCCCTTATCATCCATACCCGCGACGCCAAGGAAGACACCCTGGCCATATTGCGGGAGGAAAAGGCGGCCGAGGTGGGGGGAGTATTGCACTGCTTTACCGAAGACTTAGACATGGCCCAGCAGGCCATGGCACTGGGTTTTTACATCTCCATCTCCGGTATCGTCACCTTCCGTAACGCCGACGCCCTGCGCGAGGTGGTCAAAGCCCTGCCTCTGGACAGGTTGCTGGTGGAAACCGACAGCCCCTATCTGGCGCCGGTCCCCCACAGGGGCAAGTCCAACGAGCCCCAATATGTGTACGACGTGGCCCAGTTTATCGCCGAACTCAAAGGGGTCAGCCTTGAGGAATTGGCCCAGGTGACCACCGCCAACTTCTACCGCTGCTTCCCCGGCGCCAAAGCCTTGTTTGGCGCATAAAAAAAGCCCGAAACTATGTCCATGTTTCGGGCTCAGGGGAATGGCTCTCGGTGAGAGCCGTGCGCTAATGAAACTCGGCGGTGCTTGTGCATAAAATGTGCAAAACCTGTGTTTTAGGGTAGAACAAGGCCGCTTATTTTGCCCGCCGGGCCGCCATTTATCTCGGCTGCCCGGCGTTTCGCCTTGCTCAGAACGCCAACTTGTCTTTAACCAGCTCCCGAGGAAAACGGTTTTTAAGCTTGTTTTTCAATGCTTTGGCCGTGCCAATCGGGTGCCCTTGGTAGCTCAGTACCCGTTCGCCGCCAGCCGCCAGGCCGTCCACCGCCAAGTCTTTGCCGGTGAGGTAATCGGCGGCCTGGGCACTGTCGAGCTCCAAGGGCCGGCACTGGCTGCCGAAGGCCAGCACGAAATCCTGGTGCAGCTTCCATTCCTTGCCAGCAGGTTCTGCCACCTTGATACCGATGCGGTCCAGACGCACCCGGCCGATGAGATCGTTGGCCTCCTCAGGAAAATGCCAAAAATCCCCGTCCCTTTGCCAAAGGTTGAGGAGTTTGGCGTCAAAACCAAACTGGTCCTTTAAATACTGGATAAAGGCCTGGGTGTCTTTACCCTTGGCCGGGGTATAGGGAAACTTGCCCAGGCGAAAGCTGGGCTCGGGAACATCCACCTTGGCAAGCTTGCGTACGGCCGCCACAAAGAAACCTTCGGAGTCGTAGATCTGCGGCCAGATGTGCAGCTCTCCCTGCTCGGTCAGGGCCTGCTCGGCGCCGTCGAAAAGCCCTTCAAGGGACACCCGTTCCACCGCCTCGCCAAAACGTGCCGCCAGGAAGGCCAATACACCCTGGTTTTCCTGGGTGTTGAGGGTGCAGGTGGAGTAGACCAATACGCCTCCCACCTTCAGGGCCTGGAAGGCCGACTCGATCAGCCCCTGCTGCACTTCGCTGATGGCGTCGATATGGCTTTGCGCCCAATCCTTGAGAGCGTCCGGGTCCTTGCGGATGGTGCCTTCGCCGCCGCAAGGGGCGTCCAGCAAGATGGCGTCGAAGGTATCGGGCAAGGCGGGGCCGAACACCTTGCCGTCAAAATGGCAAAGGGCACAGTTGCTGACCCCAAGGCGCTGCAGGTTGGCATGGAGCACCTTGACCCTCGACCCCGAATATTCGTTGGCCACCAGCAGCCCCTGGTTGTTCATCAAGGCAGCCAATTGGGTGGTCTTGGAGCCAGGGGCGGCTGCCACGTCCAGTACCTTGGCCGGAGCCTCGCTCAGGCAATGCCACAGGGCCTGGGGCGGCAGCATGGAGGAAGCTTCCTGGACGTAAAAAAGCCCCAGCAGGTGCTCTGGCTCATTGCCAAGGGGCAGATCCTCGTCGGGCCTTTGCAGCCAAAAACCGGTGTCGCACCAGGGAATGGTTTCCAGCTGCCAGCCTTTTTGCGCCATCTGTTCGGCAAAGTCGGCCACAGAGATCTTCAAGGTATTGACGCGGATAGCCCGGCGCAGGGGGCGCTGGCAGGCCGCTACAAAGTCGTCCCGGGAGAGGGAGGCGGGCATGATGGCGTCCATGGCGGACAGGAAAGCATCGGGAAGGTAGACCTTGGTGTGCACGGACAATCTCGGGCAGGGAACTCCAGCCCGAGATTGTACCAAAAAAAGCCCTAGTCGACGGCGGCCGGTTGGGCCGGCCATTCCGGAGACCAGTCCAGCCAGCCGTCAGGCGCCAGGGGTTCCAGAGGCAGGGGGCTGACTATGGCCTGACCGCCCCCTTGGGTGGCGAACTGGATACCGCCCTGGGCGATGCTTTGCAGGGTATTGGCCTCCACCTGGAAGCCGTCCAGGAAGCCAAAACTGGCCTTAAAGCCGGCCTTGAGCCAGAAGCGGCTGCGGCTGGTTACCCAGGCGGCGGCTTGGTCGCGGATGGCGAGGCGGATAAAGACACCGTCACCGGACGGCATCAGGCTGATATCCAGCACTTCTCCTACCGGCAGATCCCGGTACCAGACCGGGGCGCCGGGCACCAGGCTGGCTGCACTGGGAGCCGCCAGAACCACTTCCTTATGAGGGTAGAGGGCCGGGGACAGTGTGAAAGCCAGCTGCACCGGGGCTTGCTTGTCCTTTGCGGGCATCACCGCCAGATAAGTGCCCAACAGGGCGTCGAGGTGGGAGATCCCCGCCAGGGACAGACTGGGGGTAACCAGGCTGAACTGACTACCCTTGCGGCCAAAGCGCTTGGCCAGTTCCCCATCGAAGGCCAGCTGCAATTGGCGGCCGTCGTCCACGTCGGTGACCGTTTTGACTTCCCCTACCTTGTAACCCAGGTACTTGATGGGCACACCGGCCTGGATCTCGGTGTCGGCTGGCACCCAAAGCTGCACCAGAGGGCCCAGCACCAGGGCGCTGTCCTTGTCGGGATAGAGCACATGGCTGACCTTGGCCTGCTTGTTACCGGTATCGGCCAGGATGATGGAGCCGGCCAGGGCACTTTCCAGATCCGGCACCTTCACCGACAGGCCCTTGAGGCTGGCGTTAACCGATAGGGGTGCCTGCCAGTAAAAACGGGCGCGCCCATCCAATGGGATGTCTTTCCTGACGGCAATACGGATGCTGGAGGACTGGCCGCCGCTGTCCAAGCTGCTGTCCAGCACCTGGCCTACGGTGAACCCTGAGCGGCGTACCGGGGTGCCGGCGGGCAATGATTGGGGAGGGGTGGCGGTCAAGGTCAGCTGCTGCATGGGTTGGCTGCTGTCCTTGTCCAGCTCGAAAAGGCTGTTATAGGGCGCTGCCTCCTGCTGCCCGGGGCTCAGCTCGATGGCGCCTTGCCACCAGTTTTCCAAAGGCTCTGCCGACAGTTTGAACTTTTGAAAGCTGGCGTCGACCCGTAACGGCTGGGCCGAGCTGAATTGGGCATCCTTGGTGACCAGGTGCCGGTAGGCGTTTTGGATACTGAGCTCCGCATAGGCCTTGTCCCCATCCAGGTGACTGTAGATGACTTCCCCTACAGTAAAGCCCTTGTACTGGATAGGGGTGCCATCCGCCACCTTACGGGGACTCAACACCCTGACCAAGAGTTCACTGTCCGCCGGCCCCGGCAGGGGCGGAGTGTTGTGCAGCAGGTGGCGACCATCCATGCCTTGGAGCAGGCGCACATAGCGGGGGTGGAGCAGGGTTTCGACCTGCAGATCCTTAAGGCTACGCTCGGCGACCCAGGCATAGAAGGGGTCCATGGGTTGGTCATTGAACCCCAAAAGTACCCCTGAGTCGTTGCTGTCTACCACTTCTCCTATCACCTTCTGACGGGCGATGATGGGGGTGCCCTTGGGCAGGTAAGTGGGGTTTTGCAGGTTAAGGTGTACCTGGTGGTTAAAACGCCTTTCCTGGGCCAGCACAAAGCGTTGGCCGTAGTCGGCCTTGGGGGACTGACCAGGGGAGTCCATCAGCAGGCCGCCGGTCAACATGGGCACCAGGCCCTGGCTGTCCACCTTGATGCCGGACAGATCCGCTTGAACCTTGATGCCGGACACATCCTTGAAGTGGCTGTCCCGGCGCACCAGGTCGGCATAGTTTTCATTGAAGGTCAGCTGCAGCACCACGGCACCCGCTTCTTTGTCCAGGCGGTAGCTGTGCACTTCCCCTATGGGCACCCGCCGGTAATAGACGGGGGAGCCTTCCGACAGGGAACCGAGGTTGCGAAGGGCCAGTTCCACCATAAAGACGCCGTCCGGCACCGGCTCGGGGGGCGGGGTGCGCCTGGCCACAAAATGGCGCCGGCCCTTGCCGTCGCCGGGCAGCATGGCGATGTAATTGCCGGACAGCAAGGTGTCGAGGCCCGATACCCCCAACAGACTGGCCTTGGGCTTAACCAGCCAGAACTGGGTGTTTTCCTTTAACAGGGGTTCCAAGTCGCGCATGGCGCTGATGTGGGCGTTGAACTGGCCACTTTGGGCGTCAAAACTCAGGTGGCTTACCACCCCCACCTTAAAGCCCTGGTAGCGCAGTTCGGTCTTACCCGGCACCAGACCTTTGGCTTCGGGGAAAGCCAGGGTCAAGGACAGGCCCCGCTCCACAAACTGCTGATAGATGAGGTAACCCGCCAGGGCCAGGGCCACCAAGGGCACCACCCACACCAGGGAAAGGCGCTTGACCTTGCGGACGTCAGGTTTGTCCATCAGTTTGACGGCGGTTTTTTTCATCTTGGATCCATAACCAACGGGTATCGAAGCGCATGGCAGCGACCATGGTCAGCACCACTACAAGCGCAAAAGGCGTGGCCGCCGGCCCCACCTGGAACTGGGACAAAAGTCCTTGATCCACAAGGGTAACCATAATGGCGATCACGAAAATATCCAACATCGACCAGCGGCCGATGAAATGCACCAGGCGAAACAGTTTATGGGCCCGCTTGGCATCCATGGTGCTGCTGCGGCTCCAATAGAGGATCTGTCCCATCATGATGATCTTGCCGATGGGCACCACCACCGAGGCCAGGAAGACGATGGCGGCGATCACCGGGCTGCCGGCACTGTAGAGGGTGACGACCCCCGAGAAGATGGTGTCGGGGCTGGTGGAGCCAAAAGAGGTGGTATAGGTGATGGGCAGCACGTTGGCCGGCACCAGCAAGATGGTGGAGGCCAGCAGCAGCACCCAGCAAAAGCGCCTGCCGGAGGTTGGCCGGCTTTCCAGTACCTTGTGACAGCGCCAACAGTGGTGGGCGCTGGCGACACTTAAAGCATGGCAGCGGGGGCAGGCGCGCAGCCCCTTGATGGGGGTCATGGGCTGTTCGGCAATGCTCTGCCACAGCACCACCGGCCGAACGCCCTGCACCAGGGCGGCCATGGCCAGTTGCCCCAAGGTCAGGCAGGCCATACCGGCCCCCAGTTCCAGGTCCCCAAGCTCGGCCAGTTTGACCATGGACACACAAAGCCCCACCAGCAGGATATCCAGCATGCACCATTCTTTGAGATACCCCAGGGCCACCAGGCTCTGGCGGCGCATGTAACCGTCCGGTCCGAAAATCACGAACAGCAGCAACACAGACAGCAGCACCGGGGCGGCCAGGGCGCAGAAAAACACCATCAGGCTGGGGATCCACTGGCCCTCCTGGGCCAGGGTAATGATGCCCCCCAGCAGGGTGGCCTTGGTTTCTATGCCCAGCACTTCAAAATCCACCAGGGGCAGGGCCAGCAGGCCCAGACTGGCCGTCAGCAACACCAAGGCCAAGGACACCATCCAGGGCACCGCCAGGTGTGGGCCTTCGGCAATGGCACTGTTGCAACGGGGGCACCAGGCGTTGTGGCTGGTATCGAGCACGCAGCCGCTCATTTGCAGCTGGCAATAAGGGCAGACCAATTGGGGTTCGGACATGGAAGGGCCTAGACGTCGCTACCCGCGACATTAGGCCCATGCTATCTGCTCAGCGCATCCCCCTCAAGTGCTGGGGTGAGACAGACTGTCTTCATAGGCCCTTGGTATAGGTTGACGTTAACGTAAAGGGGATTTAGCCTGGGGGCAGTTAACCCAGGATACGAGGTTTGTCATGTCTCAGGGACGCCGCTTTCGCGAGCTGGTTGCCACAGAGCAGCCCCTGCAAATCGCCGGCACCATCAACGCCTACATGGCGCTGATGGCCAAAACCGCCGGTTTTAAAGCCCTTTACCTGTCCGGCGCCGGCGTGGCCAACGCCAGCTTTGGCCTACCAGACTTGGCCATCACCACCCTTAACGATGTCGTGACCGACGCCGAGCGCATTACCGGCGCCGTCGACCTGCCACTGCTGGTGGATATCGATGTGGGTTGGGGCGGCGCCTTCAACATTGCTCGCACCGTCAAGGCCATGGAAAGGGCAGGGGTAGCAGCGGTGCACATGGAAGATCAAGTGAGCCAGAAGCGCTGTGGCCACAGGCCCGGTAAAGAGGTGGTGTCCACCGCCGAGATGCAGGATCGCATCAAGGCCGCCGTTGACGCCCGCCAGGACAGCAACTTCGTGGTAATGGCCCGCACCGACGCCCTGGCCGTAGAAGGCCTCAATGCCGCCATCGACCGGGCTGCGGCCTACGTGGAAGCCGGCGCCGACATGATCTTTGCCGAAGCCATGACCGATCTGAGCCATTACGACCAGATCAAAGCTGCCGTGGGGGTGCCGGTATTGGCCAACATGACCGAGTTTGGCCAGACCGAACTCTTTCACAAGGATCTCTTAGCCCAGCACGGCGTAGACATGGTGCTCTATCCCTTGTCGGCGTTTCGCGCCGCTAATGCCGCCGCCTTCAAGGTATTCGAGGCGCTGCTGCGCGATGGCCACCAGAACGCCGTGGTGGACACCATGCAAACCCGCAGCGAGCTCTACGAGTTCCTCAACTACCACAGCTACGAGCAGAAGCTCGACGCCCTCTTCGCCAAAGACAAATAAAAAGGACGCACATCATGGTCGATAAAGCTTTGGGTGGCGCAGGCCTGCGGGGCCAGGTCGCCGGACAAACCAGCATCTGTACCGTCGGTACCGCCGGCAATGGCCTGCATTATCGCGGTTACGACATCGAAACCCTGGCCGCCAAGGCCTGCTTTGAAGAAGTGGCCTACCTGCTGCTGCGGGGCGAACTGCCCAGCCAGGGCCAACTGGCTGCCTACAAGGCCAAGCTCAAGGGCCAGCGCAAGCTGCCCCAGGTATTGTGCGAGGTGCTGGAGAAGATCCCTGCCGACGCCCACCCCATGGATGTGCTGCGCAGCGGCTGTTCGGTGCTGGGCAACCTGGAACAGGAAGGGGATTTTAGCCAGGAGATGGACGTGGCCGACCGCATGCTGGCCTGCTTCCCCGGCATCATCAACTACTGGTACCGCTTTAGCCATGATGGCGTGCGCATCGACACCGACTCCAACGCCGACAGCATCGGCGGCCACTTCCTGGCCACCCTGCACGGCAAGCTGCCCAGCGCCCTGCACGAGCAGGTGATGAACGTGTCCCTCATTCTCTACGCCGAGCACGAGTTCAACGCCTCCACCTTCACCGCCCGGGTCTGCGCTTCCACGTTGTCGGACATGCATTCGTGCGTCACCGCCGCCATCGGCTCCCTGCGCGGCCCGCTGCACGGCGGCGCCAACGAAATGGCCATGGCCATGATCGAAAACTGGCAGTCCGAAGCCGAAGCGGTGGACAGGCTCAGCGCCATGCTGGCCAGCAAGGAAAAGATCATGGGCTTTGGCCATGCGGTGTACCGCACCAAAGACCCGCGCAACGCCGTGATCAAGGAATGGTCCAAGGCCCTGGCCGACCAATTCGGCGACGACCGCCTCTATCGGGTGTCGGTGGCCACAGAGCAGTTTATGTGGGACCAGAAAAAACTGTTCCCCAACGCCGACTTCTTCCATGCCAGCGCCTACCACTACATGGGCATTCCCACCAAGCTGTTCACCCCCATCTTCGTGTGCTCCAGGGTGTCCGGCTGGACCGCCCACGTCATGGAACAGCGGGCCAACAACCGCATCATCCGCCCCTCGGCCGACTACACCGGGCCGGCCCCCAGGGACTTTGTGCCCCTGGCTGAGCGCGGTTAACCACAGGCGGCCCAAGGGCCGCCTTTATCCCCTTGGGCGGGTGGCTCTTGACAGGGGCCCAAGCCCCGCCCAGCTTCAATGCATTCTTGGTGATGGACCTTCGGCATGAACAGCCAGTACCGCAAAGCCCTACCGGGCACCGCTCTTGATTATTTCGACACCCGCGCCGCCGTCGAGGCCCTGGCCCCCGGCGCCTATGCCACCTTGCCCTATACCGCCAGGGTCCTGGCCGAAAACCTGGTGCGCCGCGCCGATCCGGCCAAGCTGGACGCCTTCTTGGGGCAGATCATCGGCCGCAAGCGCGACCTCGACTTCCCCTGGTTCCCGGCCCGGGTGGTCTGCCACGACATCCTCGGCCAGACCGCCCTGGTGGACCTGGCTGGCCTTAGGGACGCCATCGCCCAAGAAGGGGGCGACCCGGCCAAGGTCAACCCTGTGGTGCCGACCCAGCTCATCGTCGACCACAGCCTGGCGGTGGAACACGCCGGCTTTGAAAAGGACGCCTTCGAGAAAAACCGCGCCATCGAAGACAGGCGCAACGAAGACCGCTTCCATTTCATCAACTGGTGCAAGACCGCCTTTAAAAACGTCGACGTGATCCCCCCGGGTAACGGCATCATGCACCAGATCAATTTGGAGAAGATGTCTCCGGTGGTTCAGGCCAGGGACGGTGTCGCCTTCCCCGACACCCTGGTGGGTACCGACAGCCACACCCCCCACGTAGATGCCCTGGGGGTAATAGCGGTAGGGGTAGGGGGCCTGGAGGCCGAAAGCGTGATGCTGGGCCGCGCCTCCTGGATGCGCCTGCCGGACATCGTCGGGGTAGAGCTGCTGGGTAAACCGGCCCCCGGCATTACCGCCACCGACATAGTGCTGGCCATCACCGAATTTTTACGCAATGAAAAAGTGGTCGGCGCCTACCTGGAGTTTTTCGGCCAAGGCGCTGCCCACCTGACCCTGGGCGACAGGGCCACCATCTCCAATATGACCCCCGAATACGGCGCCACCGCCGCCATGTTCTCCATCGACCAGCAAACCCTGGACTACCTGCGCCTGACCGGCCGCGAGGAAAGCCAGGTAGCCTTGGTGGAAACCTATGCCAAGACGGCGGGGCTGTGGAGTGACGACCTTAACGAGGTGCAGTTCGAGCGGGTGCTGCGTTTTGACCTCTCCAGCGTGGTGCGCAACATCGCCGGCCCCTCCAACCCCCATAAAAGGGTGGCCACTGCCGACTTGGCGGCCCAGGGCATTGCCGGCAGCTGGGTAGAAGAAGAGGGCAAGATGCCCGACGGCGCCGTGATCATCGCCGCCATCACCAGCTGCACCAATACCTCCAACCCCCGTAACGTCATCGCCGCCGGCCTGTTGGCGAAAAACGCCGTCGAAAAGGGCCTGGTGCGCAAGCCCTGGGTGAAAAGCTCCCTGGCCCCCGGCTCCAAGGCGGTGCAGCTCTACCTGAAAGAGTCCGGCTTGCTGCCGTACCTGGAACAGCTGGGCTTTGGCATCGTCGCCTTTGCCTGCACCACCTGTAATGGCATGAGCGGCGCCCTGGACCCGGTTATCCAGCAGGAGATCATCGACCGCGACCTCTACGCCACTGCGGTGCTGTCCGGTAACCGTAACTTTGACGGGCGCATCCATCCCTACGCCAAGCAGGCTTTCCTGGCCTCGCCGCCGCTGGTGGTGGCCTACGCCATTGCCGGTACCGTGCGTTTTGATATCGAAAAGGACGTGCTGGGCACAGGCCCGGACGGCCAACCGGTGACCTTGAAGGACATCTGGCCGGACGACGCCGAGATAGACGCCATCATCAAGGCCAGTGTAAAGCCAGAGCAGTTCAATGCCGTGTATCAGCCCATGTTCGACCTGAAAGTGGACTACGGCCAAGCTGTAAAGCCACTGTACGACTGGCGCCCCATGAGCACCTATATCCGCCGCCCCCCTTATTGGGAAGGGGCCCTGGCCGGAGAGCGCAGCCTCAAGGGTATGCGGCCCCTGGCGCTGTTGGGTGACAACATCACCACCGACCACTTATCGCCGTCCAACGCCATCCTGGCCAGCAGCGCCGCCGGCGAATACCTGGCCAAGATGGGCCTGCCTGAAGAGGACTTTAACTCCTACGCCACCCACAGGGGCGATCACCTCACCGCCCAGCGGGCCACCTTTGCCAACCCCAAACTCATCAACGAAATGGCGGTGGTGGACGGCAAGGTGCAGCAAGGCTCCCTGGCCCGGGTCGAGCCGGACGGCAAGGTAATGCGCATGTGGGAAGCCATCGAAACCTACATGGACCGCAAGCAGCCCCTGTGCATCATCGCCGGGGCCGACTACGGCCAGGGCTCCAGCCGTGACTGGGCCGCCAAAGGGGTGCGTCTGGCCGGGGTGGAGGCCATAGTGGCCGAGGGCTTCGAGCGTATTCACCGCACCAACCTCATCGGCATGGGGGTTCTGCCCCTGCAATTCTTGGCTGGCAGCGACCGCCACAGCCTGGCCCTGGACGGCACCGAGACCTTTGATGTCACCGGCCAGCCCACCCCCGGCGCCCAGCTGACCCTGGTGGTACACCGCCGCAGCGGCGAGGTGCTGGAGGTGGCGGTGCAGTGCCGCCTGGATACCGCCGAAGAGGTGGCCATCTATCAGGCCGGCGGCGTGCTGCAGCGCTTTGCCCAGGATTTCCTGGCCGACAGCCGTAGCTAATATCAGCAGGCCGGCCCAGGGCCGGCCTTTGGGGAGTTTTCATGGCGTATCTTGCGCAACTTCGGGTGCCCGCTACTTATATGCGCGGCGGCACCAGCAAGGGGATCTTTTTCAACCTGGCGGATTTACCCGCTGCGGCCCAGCAACCGGGCCCGTTTCGTGACGCCCTGCTGCTAAGGGTGCTTGGCAGTCCCGATCCCTACGGCAAACAGATCGACGGCCTGGGCAATGCCAGCTCCTCCACCTCCAAGGCGGTGATCCTGGCCAAGGCCAGCCGCAGCGGTTTTGACGTGGATTACCTCTTTGGCCAGGTCAGCATCGACAAGGCCTTTGTGGACTGGAGCGGCAACTGCGGCAACCTGTCGGCGGCGGTGGGGGCCTTTGCCATCCACGCTGGCCTGGTCGACCCGGCCCGGCTGCCCAGCAACGGCTTGGCCGAGGTGCGTATCTGGCAGGCCAATATCCAAAAAGCCATCATCGCCAAGGTGCCCATCACCGACGGCCAGGTGCAGGAAACCGGCGACTTTGAGCTGGACGGGGTCACTTTTCCGGCCGCCGAAATCGAACTGGCCTTTGTGGACCCGGCAGACGGGGAAGGGGCCCTGTTTCCCAGCGGGCGCCTCGTCGACCAGTTGGAGGTGCCGGGGGTCGGCACCCTGGAGGCCACCCTTATCAATGCCGGCATCCCCACCGTCTTTGTACGGGCCGGCGACATAGGTTACAGCGGCACCGAGCTGCAAGAGGCCATCAATACTGACGCCGAGGCCTTGGCCCGGCTCGAGGCCATTCGCGCCCAGGGCGCCTTGCAGATGGGCCTAATCCAAAACCTGGCCGAAGCGGCCCAGCGCCAGCACACCCCGAAGCTGGCCTTTGTGGCGCCGCCGGCCAGTTACCAGGCCTCCAGCGGCAAGCAGGTTGCCGCAGCGGATATCGATCTCTTGGTACGGGCCATGAGCATGGGCAAATTGCACCACGCCATGATGGGGACGGCGGCGGTGGCCATCGCCACGGCGGCGGCCATTCCCGGCACCCTGGTCAGCGAGGCGGCCGGTGGCGGTGAGCGCCAGGCGGTGCGTTTTGGCCACCCCTCCGGCACCTTGCGGGTGGGGGCCGGTGCCCAGTACCTGGACGGCCAATGGACGGTGACCCAGGCGGTGATGAGCCGCAGCGCCCGCATCCTGATGGAAGGCTGGGTACGGGTTCCCCAGGAAGCCTTAGAAGCATGAAAAAGCCGCCCTTGGGCGGCTTTTTTACAGTTGCTGCCTGATGGCAGCCAGCATGGGACCGGCGGCCCGGTGATCCACGGCGATCGGTGTAAAAACACCATGGGATTCAAGGATCAGGGACGGAAAGCCGCTGATCCCAAGGTGGCGGGCCTTGGCAATTTCTGCCAACAGCCGTTGGCGAGTGGCTTCGCTGTCAAGGGCGCCGATAAAGGCGCCTTTATCCATGCCAAGGGCGGCTGCCAAGGCGGCCAGCACCTCGGTGTCCGAGGGGTTTTTCGCCTCCAGGTAATAGGCCTTTTGGATGGCCAGGGTCATCTGGGCTTCCAGGCCCTGGTCCCTGGCCAAGAGGGCAGCGCGGCAAGCGGGGTAGGTAGAGCGCCTGGGTTGGCAGTCTTGCCAGAAGGCAAAATTGAACTCGGTGCCCAGCTGCCCCTGGATGTGGCGCCAGATCTGTTGCAGATGCTGGGCCATGGCCTCTGCCATGGGCTGGTCGCTGTCCGGCGCCAGGCCGCCTAGGATAGGGGTCAGCTGCACATCCAAGGCCGCCAGGGCAGCTTCCAGCTCGGCTAAGGCCGGCCTGAAGGCCCAGCACCAGCTACACATGGGATCGTAGCCATACCAGAGTCGGGGTTTGTTCATTTGTGCCTCATAAAGCCATGTGATACTGCATCTTACCCTTTATGGGCCACCCATTGAGGACGTGACCTCGACTACTGGATAGGATACTGTATAAGCGTACAGTCAATCAGGAGTCATCATGGCCGTCGTTATTCAATACGTCGTGGTACGAAAGGGGATAGAGAAAATGACCTTCACCAGCAAACAGGAAGCCGATGCTTACGACAAGCTGCTCGACAGCGCCGAAGCCTTGGCCACCTTGCTGGAACAAGCCCCGGTCAATCTGGATGAGGAAGCCAGGGAGCAATTGGGCCTGTTCCTGGCCACCGAGAAGGACGCCCTGATGGCGGCCCTCAAAGGCAAGGCAACAGCGCCCAAAGCGCCTAAGGCCAAAAAGGAGACCTAATGAAAATCAAAGCGTTGGCATTGATGTTGGCAGCGGCCAGCCCCCTGGGCATGGCCATGGACAGGTATGTGTCTGTGCAAGGGGAAGCGACCCGCAGTGTGGTACCGGACCAGGTCAGCTTTTCGGTGGCCTTTAGCGCCGAAGGGCAGGACGCCGACCAGCTGCTCAAGGAAATTGAAACCAAGGCGGCGCCCTTTTTGGCCAAGCTTGGCGCCCTGGGTATCGCCGACAAGGACATTCAGGGCCATCGCTTTGAGGTATTTCCTCGCTACGACAAGGACAAGATGACAGGCCTGCGTGCCCAGCAGCGCTATCAGATCACTGTCCACGGCTTTGCCCTTTATCCCAAGGTGCTCAAGGCCGCCGTTGAAGCCAAGGCCGACCAGGTGGGCCAGGGCCAACTGGGTTATTCCCAGCAGGACCAGCTCTACCAGGAACTGTTGGCCGACGCCGTGCGCCATGCCCGTACCAAGGCCAAATTGCTGGCCGAAGCAGGGGACGCCGAACTGGGTAAACTGGTGAGCGTGGACGAGCAGGGCGGATACCAGCCCCCTGTAATGTACATGCGCACCCAGACCCTGGAAGCCAAAGGGGCGGCGGTGCAAACCGCCGGCGAGATGGACGTGCGGGCCAGTATCTCGGCCCGATTTGCCCTCAAGGACTGACGGCTGTTGTCGCATTTGGGCCTCTGTCCGGCAACGCAATGCTGGACAGGGCCTTAGCCGGTAAGTTATACCGACACCTTTACAATGGCCGTCAGGCAAACACTGAAGATCTATGAGCAATAAAGCTGCGTTTTACGCCGAACTGACCCAGATGAGCCTAGGGCTTATCGCAGGCGAGCCGGACCGGATCGCCAACCTCGCCAACATCAGCGCCCTTCTCAATGAACAATTGACCGACCTCAACTGGGTGGGTTTTTACCTGTTGCAGGGCGACACTCTGGTGTTGGGCCCCTTCCAGGGTAAGGCGGCTTGTGTGCGCATTCCCGTGGGTAAAGGGGTCTGCGGCACGGCCGTGGCCGAAAAGGCCACCCAGAGGGTTGCCGATGTCCACGCATTTCCCGGCCATATCGCCTGCGATGGCGCCTCCAATTCCGAGATAGTAGTGCCCCTGGTGGTGGACGGCGATATCATCGGCGTCTTGGATATCGACTCGCCGTCGTTCAACCGCTTTGACGCCGAAGACGAAGCGGGTCTCGATGCCCTGGTAGCTGCCCTGGGCCAAGCCCTCGGCAAGACTGGCAAATAAGCCGCCAGTCCTTTTAAAATACGCCTCTACGCGCAGGCCCCAAGGCCCGTGTATCTGGCAAAGGAATTCTCATGGAACAAACTGAAAGCTCGATCAAACTTCCCGACACTAAGGCCGTGATCGCCTTCCTGGTTGAAACCTTTCCCGCTTGCTTTACCCAGGAAGGTGAAGCTAAGCCGCTGAAAATCGGTATCTTCCAGGATCTGGCTGCGCGTCTGGACGCTGACGAGCGGGTCTCCAAGACCCAACTGCGGGTGGCCCTGCGCCACTACACCAATGCCTGGCGCTACCTGCGTTCGGTCAAGGCCGGTGTGGCCCGTGTCGACCTGGACGGCGGCGAAAGCTCCGTGGTCAGCGACGGCGAAGCCGAACACGCCAAGACCAACCTGCATGAGTCCATGCGCAAGGCTGGCGTTGACCCTGACAAGAAGCCTTACAAAAAACCGGCTGAAAAAGGTGCCCGTAAACCAAACCCGGCCGCTAGGGTCAAACCTAAAGGCAAAGCGCCGCGCCTGGACATCAACGGCCTGAAAATAGGCGATGCCGTGCGCGTGGTAGGTGGCCAAAGGCCGCTGCCCGGTACCGTTGTGGCCGTGGACAAGGATTCAGTGCAAGTACAACTGGTGACCGGCATGGTCATGCACGTTAAAGGCGAGCACCTGATTGCCGCCAAGGGGGAGTAACGCATGGTTAAGGTGATTCGAATGGCCGCGCTGGCGGCAGCCGTTGTATCGGCGCTCAGTTATGGCGTCGAGCCCAGCCAGGGCATAGGGGAATTGCCCAAGTTGGCCCCCGAAGCCCAGCACGCCACCGCTACCAAACGGATCACCACCTTGCTGCGGCGCTCCCACTACAAGCATTTCTCCCTGGACGACACCCTGTCCGGGGAGATCTTCGACCGCTTCTTGGAAAACCTCGACTACAACCGCAGCGTTTTCCTGCAAAGCGATATCGACAGCTTCCAAAAGTACCGCACCGGTATCGATGACGCCCTTATCCAGGGCGACACCCAGTTTGCCTACGATATTTACCAGGTGGCCTTAAAGCGCCGCTACCAGCGCTTTGCCTACGCCTTGTCGCTGCTGGACCAACCCATGGATTTCACCAAGGACGAGTCCTACACCTACGACAGGACAGAAGCGGCCTGGGCCAAGGACGAAAACGAGCTCAATGCCATCTGGCATGAGCGGGTCAAATACGACGCCCTCAACCTCAACATGGCCGGCAAGAGCTGGGACGAGATCAAAGAGACCCTGTCCAAGCGTTACAACAACGCCATCAAGCGCCTGACCCAGTCCCAGAGCGAAGACGTCTACCAGTTGGCCATGAACGCCTTTGCCCAGCAGGTTGAACCCCACACCAGCTACCTGTCGCCCCGCAATGCCGAGCGCTTCCAGATGGAGATGAACCTCCAGCTCGAAGGTATCGGTGCCGTGTTGCAATCGGTTGACGACTACACCGTCATCGCCTCCCTGGTCACCGGCGGCCCCGCCGACAAATCCGGTGAGCTGAAGGTCGAAGACAAGATCATCGCCGTCGCCCAGGACAAGGGCGATTTCGTGGACATCGTCGGCATGCGCCTGGACGACGTGGTAGAGCTTATCAAAGGGCCCAAAGGCTCCAAGGTGCGCCTGGAAGTGCTGCCCGGCGGCTCTGTGTCCGCCAAGCCCAAGGTGGTGACCATAGAGCGTGACAAGGTGCGCCTGGAAGACCGCGCCGCCAAGGGCGAGGTCTACTCCATTCCCTACGGCGAATACAAAGGCCAGACGGTGGGCGTGATTAACGTGCCCAGCTTCTACGTGGGCCTGTCTGAAGACGTGAAAAAGGAACTGGCCAAGCTCAAGGAGCAGGGCGTCAGCTCCATCGTCATGGATCTTCGCGGTAACGGCGGCGGGGCCCTCACCGAAGCCTCTGCCCTGACCGGCCTCTTTATCGACGAAGGCCCGGTAGTGCAGGTACGCACCGCCAGCGGCCGGGTGGAAGTGAACGGCGACGACGACGGCAAGACCAGCTACGACGGTCCCCTGACCGTGCTGATTGACCGCTACAGCGCCTCGGCCTCCGAGATCTTCTCTGCCGCCCTGCAAGACTACGGCCGTGCCCTTATCATCGGCCAGAACTCTTACGGCAAGGGCACTGTGCAGCAGCATCGCAGCCTGGGCCGCCTCTACGACCTGTTCGACAAGCCCCTGGGCCATGTGCAGTACACCATCGCCAAGTTCTACCGCATCGACGGTGGCAGCACCCAGCATAAGGGCGTTAAGCCCGACGTGTTGCTGCCCGAAGAGATCGATCCGGAGAAGGTCGGGGAGAGCACCGAGTCCAACGCGCTGCCCTGGGACCACATCGACAGGGCCGACTACCAGACCCTGGGCATGGTGGGTAACCTGGAACAGCTCAACAAGCTGCACCAGACCCGCATGACCGGCGATCCGCGTTACGCTTACATCCTGGACGACATCAAAGAGTACAACGCCCACAAGGCCGACAAGACAGTCTCTTTGAACAAGGCCGCCCGTGAGAAAGAACGGGAAGACAACGACGCCAAACGCCTAGCCCGCATCAACAGCTGGGCCCAGTTTGAAGGCAAGGCGCCGTTCAAGACCCTGGACGACGTACCCAAGGAATTCGAGCTACCGGATGTGGATCTTGCCGAAGCGGCACGGATCACCCTCGATTACATCAAACTGGGCCAATTGGCCAAGAAATGAGATAAGGCCCCGATTTTGGGGCCTTTTTTCATGCTGCATGCTCTGTTAGGGTTTAACAGAACAATAACAACAAGGAAGGCACATGCAGCAAGCCAACGCCAAGAAAGGTTCCACCCGCTGGTCAAACCGTTTCGCCTACATACTGGCGGCCACCGGGGCAGCCGTGGGCCTGGGCAACATCTGGAAATTCCCCTACATCATGGGCGAGAACGGCGGCGGCGCCTTCGTCCTCGTTTATCTGCTCTGTATCGTCTTTATCGGTGTTCCTGTGATGATGGCGGAAGTGGCCATCGGCAAGCAGGGCCGCCATACCCCTGGCCACTCGGTCAGCGACGTGGCCAAGGCCTCAGGCAAGCCTGCCTGGTGGGGCTTTGTGGGCTGGATGGGGGTGATCAGCGGTTATTTGATCCTGTCCTTTTACGTGGTGATCGCCGGCTGGGCCCTGGCCTACATCTTTAAGGCCGGGGCAGGGCAGTTTGGCAGCGGCGATCCCAAGGCGGTGGCGAATCTTTTTGCCGGCTTGACCGGCAACGGCTGGGCCCTGCTGGGCTGGACCAGCACCGTGATCCTGGCCACAGTGCTGGTGATCGGCAAAGGGGTCAAGGCGGGGCTGGAGCGGGCGGTGTCGGCGCTGATGCCGCTGCTGTTCGTGATCCTTTTGATCCTCGCCGGTTACGCCGCCAGCGAAGGGGACTTTGGCGCGGCCTTCCATTTCATGTTCGACCCGGACTTCTCCAAGCTCAGCATCAATGGCGTGGTGGTGGCCCTTGGCCATTCCTTCTTCACCCTGAGCCTGGCCTCGGGGATCATGATCATGTACGGCGCCTACCTGCCCGAAGGGGTGTCCATTGCCAAAAGCTCCCTGTGGATCGCTTTCTTCGACACCCTGGTGGCGCTCATTGCTGGCTTGGCCATCTACCCCATCGTCTTTGCCAACGGCCTCGAGCCCGGGGCCGGTCCCGGCCTTATCTTCCAGACCCTGCCCATCGCCTTCGGGCAGATGCCGGGAGGGCGCATTGTCGGCACCCTGTTCTTTATCATGCTGGTATTTGCCGCCTTTACCTCGGCCCTGGCGCTGATTGAGTCCTCTGTAGCTTGGCTGGTGGAAAAGCGCGGCTTTAGCCGTTGGGGCGCCGCCTTTGCCGCCGGCTTCGGTATCTGGCTATTGTCCCTTGGCACCATCGCTTCGGTGGCCGAGCTGCCCATCAGCCAATTTGCCATGCCCTGGGGCAAGAGCGACTTTTTCACCATGCTCGACTACTTCACCGCCAATATCGCCTTGCCCATCGGCGGCCTGCTGATCGCGCTGTTCACCGGTTGGGTGGCCAACAAGGGGTTAATGGCCGAGCTGATTGACGCCAAGGCGGTGTTCAGGCTTTGGCATCCCGTTATCAAGTTCCTGGCGCCTTTGGCCATACTGCTGGTGTTCCTGCAACTGACCGGCATCATCCAACTTTAACCCGGCAGCGGGCGGCGCCAAGCCGCCCGCCAAGAGATTCTGATGAGCACTGAACCCCGCGCCCCGTCACTCCTTGACGCCCTTATTCCGGTGGCCATTCTCGTTGCCCTGTTGGCGGCGTCCGTGAACCTGTTTCATGACGACTCCTCCTATGGGCCCAACCAGATAGCCCTGCTGCTGGCCGCCATGGCGGCGGCGGTGATTGCCCTGAAAAACGGCCACCGCTGGCGGGATATCGAGAAGGGCATCATCAAGGGCATCAGTATTTCCCTGGGGGCCTTGTTGATCCTGCTGGCCGTCGGCGCCCTGATCGGCACCTGGCTGTTGGCCGGCACCGTGCCCAGCCTTATCTACTTTGGCCTGCAACTGTTAAGCCCCGGGCTCTTCTATGCCGCCAGTTGCCTGATCTGCGCCGTGGTGTCCTTGTCCATCGGTTCCAGCTGGACCACGGCCGCTACCATAGGGGTGGCGCTGATGGGGGTGGCGGGGGGGCTGGAGCTGTCCTTGCCTATTACCGCCGGCGCCATAGTGTCCGGCGCCTATTTTGGCGACAAGTTATCCCCCCTGTCGGAAACCACCAACCTGTCGCCGGCGGTGGCGGGGTCTGAGCTGTTTTCCCATATCCGTTACATGCTGTGGACCACTGTGCCGTCCTTCGTACTGGCCCTTATTCTGTTCCTGGTGCTGGGCCTTGGTATCCATGGCCAGGCCGACCAGGCCCGGATCAGCGCCATTTTGGCGGGGCTGTCCGGCACCTTTGACATTGCCGTCTGGCACCTGACGCCACTGGCGGTGCTGCTGGTGCTGGCCATCCGCAAGATGCCGGCCTTCCCGGCGGTCTTTATCGGCGCCTTGCTGGGGGGACTTTGGGCCCTTGTCTTTCAAGGCCCGCTGGTGGCCAAGCTGGCCGGGGACGACAGCCTGCTGGCCGCCCTAAAACTGGTGTGGCGCACCCTTTATGGCGGCATCAGCGTCCAAACCGGCAACGTCACCTTGGACGAGCTGCTCTCCGGCGGCGGCATGAGCGCCATGCTCAATACCGTCTGGCTTATCATGTGCGCCATGTCTTTTGGGGCGGTGATGGAGCGCACCGGTTTGCTGCGCCGGCTGATCCAGGGATTACTGGGGGCCGCCAAGAGCGCAGGCAGCCTGATCATGGCCACCATCGGCACCTGTATCGGCGCCAACCTGCTGACCGCCGACCAGTACATGGCCATCGTCATGCCGGGGCGCATGTTCAAAGAAGAGTTTGAGCGCCGGGGGCTGGCGCCGGTCAACCTGTCCCGGGCATTGGAAGACGGCGGCACCATCACCTCGCCCCTGGTGCCCTGGAATACCTGCGGCGCCTACATGCATTCGGTGTTGCTGGTTTCCCCGGCGGACTACTTCCTTTATGCTTTCTTCAATCTCATCAACCCGGTGTTGGCGGTAATATACGCCTACCTCGGGGTCAAGATCCTGCGGTTAACCCCACCACAGCAGGACAGCAACCCATAGCATGAGCCCGGCAACGCCGGGCTCTTCGCGCAAGGAGTCCCCATGGCCAAGAAGCCTGTAAAACGCCTGTCGGATTATCGTGCCCCGGCTTTTACCGTCGAAACCCTGGATCTGTGCTTTGAGCTCCACGACACCCAGACCAAGGTCACCGCCACCAGCACCCTGAAAAGGGCAGGGCAAGACACCCTGCTGCGCCTGGACGGCGAGCATCTGGAGCTGGTGTCGTTGACCCTGGACGGCAAGGCCGTTGATCCGCGCTTTGAAGACGGCCAACTGTTGGTGGACATCAGTGCTGACAGCGCCGTGCTGGAAGTGGTGACCCTGATCAACCCCGAGGCCAACACCGCCCTCGAGGGCCTGTACAAGTCCGGCGGCGCCTTTTGCACCCAATGCGAGGCCGAAGGCTTTCGCCGCATCACCTACTTCCAGGACAGGCCCGACGTCCTGGCGGTCTACACCACCAAGGTGATTGCCGAGCAGGCCGCGTTCCCGCAGTTGCTGTCCAACGGCAACCTGGTGGAAAGCGGCGCCTTGGCAGACGGCCGCCACTTTGCCACCTGGCACGACCCCCACCCCAAGCCCTGTTACCTCTTTGCCCTGGTGGCGGGGGACTTTGATCTGTTGGAAGACAGCTTTACCACCCAGAGCGGGCGCGAAGTGCTTTTGCAGATCTTCGTGGACAAGGGGCGGCGCCTGCAGGCCCGCCACGCCATGGACGCCCTCAAGGGCGCCATGACCTGGGACGAGCAAAACTACGGCCTGGAATACGATCTGGACCGCTACATGATAGTGGCGGTGGACTTTTTCAATATGGGGGCCATGGAAAACAAGGGCCTGAACCTGTTCAATGCCAAGTACGTGCTGGCCGATGACGACACTGCCACCGACCAGGACTACGACAACATCGCCGCCATCATCGCCCACGAATACTTCCACAACTGGACCGGCAACCGCGTTACCTGCCGCGACTGGTTCCAGCTCAGCCTCAAAGAGGGGCTGACGGTGTTCCGCGACCAGCAGTTCAGCAGCGACTGGGCCGGTTCCAGCGCCACCCGCATCAAAGAAGCCCAGGTGATCCGCTCCATCCAGTTTGCCGAAGACGCTGGCCCCATGAGCCACCCCATCCGCCCCCAGGCAGTAGCGGAGATGAACAACTTCTACACCGTCACCGTCTACAACAAGGGCGCCGAAGTCATTCGCATGCTCCACGGCCTGTTGGGCAAGGCCGGTTTTCGGGCCGGCATGGATCTCTACTTCAAGCGCCACGACGGCCAGGCGGTAACCTGCGACGACTTCGTAGACGCCATGGCCGACGCCAACCAGGTGGACTTGAGTGCCTTCAAAGGCTGGTACAGCCAGTCGGGCACCCCTGTGGTAGCGGTCAAGGAAGTCTGGGAGCAGGGCCACTATGGCCTTAAGCTCAGCCAGCACACCCCGGCCACCGCCGATCAGAAAGCCAAGGGGCCGCTGCCCCTGCCTTTTGCCATCGAGCTTATCGGCCACGGCCGCCAGGTATTGCAGCTGGACGGCGCCGAGCAGATCTTTGCCCTTGGCCAGTTTGACGAAAAGCCGGTGCTGGCGCCCCTGTGCGGCTTCTCGGCCCCGGTAAAATTGGTGTTTGAGCAATCGGACGAGGAACTGGCCGCACTGATGACCTCGGCCTCCGACGGCTTTGTGCGGGTGGACGCCGCCGAGCGCCTCTTGCAGCGGCTGGTGGAAGCCTGGCTCAAGGGGGAGGAGCACCAGGCCCTTTACCTCTGGCTTGAAGCCCTGCACAACATCGCCTCCCAGCCCCTGACCGACGCCTTCTTGGAAAGTGAATTGTTCAAGGTACCAGGCCTTAGCGCCATGCAGGGTTGGTTCGATACCATCGACCTTGACGGTCTGGTGGCGGCTCGCCAGCGCCTGCGCAGCCGGGTCCAGGACCAGCTCTTTGCGGTAGTTCATGGCCGTTACCAGATGGTCAAGGACGTGCGGGAAAAAGGCGCCCGGGCCCTGGCCAACAGCCTGCTCAGCTTGCTGGCAGAGCCCCTGGCCAAGGCGGTGGAAGACCGCTACCACAGCGCCCGTAACATGACCGAACGTCAAGGGGCCCTGACTGCCGCCGTGGCCGGGGAACTCAAAGAAGCCGAGGGCTTGCTGAAGGACTTTGCCGAGCGTTTCGAAGACAACCCCCAGGTGCTGGACAAGTGGCTGATGCTGCAAGGCCAGCGGGATGGGGCCTTGAAACGGATGCCGGCCCTGACCGAGCAAGGGGCTTTCAACTGGGCCAACCCCAACCGCACCCGGGCCCTGTTCGGCACCTTTATCGCCCACAACCCGGAATGCCACAGCCCGGCCGGTTACCGCTGGCTGGAGGCGGTGCTGCCGAAGCTGGACGCCATCAACCCCCAGGCCACCGCTCGCATGGTGGGGCCCTTGCTGCAATGGCGCCGCTTTGACGCCAAGCGCCAGGCCGCCCTTGGCAAGCTCTTTGAAGGGCTAAAGGCCAACCCGGCGCTGTCGGCCGACCTGGGAGAATTGCTGGACAAGGCCCTGGCTGGCTAACCCAGCAGGCCCGGCTGAAGCCGGGCCCCTTGCCATGCGCCAATTCGTCGTTTCTTTCGCCTTCGACTACAGCGAGCTGGAGGCCGCCTACCAGCGGCCTGACAGCCGCTTGCTGGTGCGCGCCCGCTGCGGCCAGCTGCTCTCCATTCCCTTTCGCCACCTCAGGCCCTATCTCCAAGGCAGCGGCCTTCATGGCCGTTTTGCCGTGGAACTGGACTCTCAGAACCGCATCCAGCGCCTTTACCCGTTGCCTTAATCCCGCAAAATTGTTGCCAATTGTTGTCAGAGGTGTGACCTGTTATGATGCCTTGGCAGCACAGAAGTCAGTGCCATTACGGCGATAAACCCCTACATAATTCAGCATCTTGTAGCCAAAGCCTAGTTGCAGCCCCGCCTTGGCTGTTGTAAAGATGATGTTGCAGTAGTGGTCCTGCGCCATTTAAAAACAACAAATTCAACTGACCAGCAGCAATACAGGGGGAGAGTTATGAGAAAGGAGCCTCAACGCTTTGCCAGACATCCTCTGGCCATGGGCGTGACGGTGGCCTTGTTCGGCATGATGTCGATGCAGGCCCAGGCCGTCAGTTTCACATTGGGTGATGAAGATCAGGTGGAGGTGTCATTCGATTCCACCTTCTCGCTGGGCGCCAGCTGGCGCGCAGAAGATCGCAACATGGATCTTATCGGTAAAGCCAACCAGCCGCAGTTCCGCTGGACATCGCCTTACACCTATCCACAGAACGACGTTTGGATGTCCCGTGGCGCCTATTCCAACAACGGCGACAACGGCGACTTGAACTTCGACAAGTGGGATAACTTCAGCACCGTTTTCAAAGGGGTGCACGAACTCAGCATCAAGTACCAGGACTACGGCGCCTTTATCCGTGGCATGTACTTCTACGACTTTGCCCTCAATGACGGCAATTTTGCCTGGGAAAACCCGGTATCCGGTAGTAAATCCGACCCTTGCCGGGACAAGGACGCCGAAGAGCTGGCCTGTAAGGACATCCGCCTGCTGGATGCCTACGTCTACGGCGACTGGTTCTTTGGGGCCGAAGACGAAACGGTGCTGAGTGTGCGCTTGGGCCAACAGGTGGTGAACTGGGGCGAGAGCACCTTTATTCCCCACGGCCTGTCGGAGATCAATCCCATCGACGTGGGTCGCCTCAAGGCCCCCGGCGCCGATCTTAAAGAAGCCTATATCCCGGTGGGCATGTTGTGGTCGTCCCTGGCCATCAACGAAAACTGGAGCATCGAGGCCTTCTACCAGTACGACTGGGAACACATCTATATCGACTCACCCGGTACCTATTTCTCCACCAACGATTTTGCCGGTGAGGGTGGTTACTACAACAACGTACAGTTCGGTTTCGGTGGCCGGGTCGACTTGGATCTGGACGGTTTGACTGCTGCCCTGAACGCTGACCCGACTCAGTTGGCCAACCTCTTCAACTATGTGGCCCTCAAGCCCAAGGGCGGGGCAGGGGAAAGGGAGCCCGATGACGGCGGCCAATACGGTTTGAAACTGAACTGGTACAGCCCGGAACTGGGCGACACCGAGTTCGGCCTGTACTTCATGAACTACCACAGCCGCCGGCCGATCATTTCGGCGATCGCCGCCGATCCCACCAAGATCGGTTCTGACATCGCCTACATCGCCTCGCTGGGTGGTGGCTTGAACGAAGACAGCATCAACAATCTGGAGTCCTTTACCACTGGCTTCCTGGAATACCCGGAAGACATCAAGATGTACGGCTTCAGTTTCAACACCAACATCGGCACCACGGCCTTCTCCGGTGAGATAACCCACCGCCAGGACGAGCCTATCCAGGTCGATGACATCGAGCTTATCTACGCCGCCTACGCCGAGCAGCTGGCCAAGGTGGGCCGCCCGGAACTGGCCAATATCAGTCAGCTTAACCCTGTTGGCGGCGGTGATTACGGCTTTAAGGACTACATCCAGGGCTATCGCCTGGTGGACGACACCCAGGCCCAGTTCACCCTGACCCACCTGTTCGGCCCCACCCTGGGTGCCAGCTCCGTGGCGTTGGTGTTCGAAGTGGGCGGTATCAAGATCCACGACATGCCGGACCAGAGCGAACTGCGCTTCAACGGTCCCGGCACCGACCGCTCCGGCCCCATAGCGGGTAAGGAAGGCCTGGCCCTGGCGCTGCAAGACGGCGTTGAGACCAATCCCTTCCCGGACGACTTTGCCTGGGGCTATCGCGCCTTGGCCAAGTTCGATTACCCCAACGTCTTCGCCGGGGTCAACGTGTCGCCGAGGATCTTCTTCTCCCATGACGTCAAAGGGATCACCCCCGACCCCATGTTCCTCTTTATCGAGGATCGCAAACAGGCTGCTGTCGGTGTCAATTTCGACTACCAAAGCCGCTGGTCGGTGGATTTCTCCTACTCGGCATTCTGGGGCGCGGTAGGGACCACCGACCGCCTGGATGACCGGGACTTCGTCTCCCTGAGCGTCAAGTACTCGATTTAAGGAAAGCCAATCATGAAAAAGCACAGTCTCATGATGTCTCTGGTGGCACTGGCCATAAGCGCCAGCCCGGCCTGGGCCAAACTCAGCCCAGAGGAAGCGGCACGCCTGGGTAACGATTTGACCCCCCTGGGGGCCGAACGTGCCGGCAGTGCCGACGGCTCCATCCCCGCTTGGGATGGCGGCATTCTCAAGGCTCCCGCCGGCTACAAGCCTGGTGACCATCACCCGGATCCGTTCTCCGACGATCCGGTGCTCTACACCATCACCAAGGCCAACCTGGCCCAGTACAAGGACTTGTTGAGCCCCGGCCAGGTGGCCATGTTCGACACCTACCCGGATACCTTCCAGATGAAGGTCTATCCGACCCGCCGCAGCGCCTCTTTCCCCCAGGCCGTCTATGACGCCACCAAGCAGTACGCCACCAGCGCCGAACTGGTGGAAGGGGGCAACGGCATCAAGGGCGTGGCCATGGGCATTCCCTTCCCGGAACCCAAGAACGGCCTGGAAGCCATCTGGAACCACATCCTGCGCTATCGCGGCAAGGGCGCCACCCGTAACGGTGGCCAGGCGGCCCCGACTGCCAGTGGCGACTACACCCTGATCAAGTTCGACGAGCAGATCATGTTTAAGTACTCCGAGCCCGGGGTGACCCCGGCGGCCTTGGAGGAGTCCAACATCCTGTTCAAGTTCAAGCAAAGGGTCACCGAGCCTGCCCGCCTGGCCGGTACCGCACTGCTGGTCCACGAGACCATGGACCAGGTCAAGACCCCGCGCCAGGCCTGGACCTACAATACCGGCCAGCGCCGGGTGCGCCGCGCCCCCAACGTCGCCTATGACGCCCCGGGCACCGCCTCGGACGGCCTGCGTACCACCGACGACTTCGATATGTTCAACGGGTCGCCCAACCGCTACGACTGGACCCTCAAAGGCAAGCGTGAGCTGCTCATTCCCTATAACAGCTACAAGCTGCATTCGGACAAGGTCAGCTACGAGCAAATTTTGAAGCCCGGTCACATCAATCCGGAACTGGTGCGCTATGAGAAACACCGGGTCTGGGTGGTGGAAGCCAACCTCAAGCCGGGTCTTCGCCACATCTATAAGAAGCGGGTCTTCTTTATCGATGAGGACTCCTGGCAAATCGCCATCGCCGATATCTACGATAACCGCGATCAGCTCTACCGGGTGGCCATGGCCCATGCCTTGAACTACTACGAGGTGCCCACCCTCTGGTCGACCCTGGAGACCTACTACGACCTGCAAAGCCGCCGCTACCTGGCCATAGGTCTGGATAACCAGGAAGCCATGTACGACTTTGCTGCCGACCTTAACGACAACGACTTTACGGCCACCGCCCTGCGGCGCGAAGGCCTGCGTTGATCCTGACAGCGGCCGCTTGCGGCCGCTTTTCTCGCTGTGGATTGCCTATGAAAAAAGCCGTTTTACTCTGCCTGGCACTGGCTGTACCGGCCCAGGGCGCCGACCTTGATCCCCTGAAAGTACCGGCCTTTACCGCCAAGCGCCTCGACAAGCTGCTCTTTTCCGACATCGCCCGCGCCGGCGACAGCCTGGTGGCCGTGGGTGACCAGGGCATGATAGTGCGTCTGGAAGAGGGTCAATGGCAGCAACAGGTCAGCCCGGTATCGTCCTTGCTGACCCAGGTGCATTTTTTGGACAAGGACACCGGCTTTGTGGCGGGCCACGATGCCACCTTGCTCAAAACCGAGGACGGTGGCCGCAGTTGGCGCATCGTCTATCGCAACGCCCCTTTGCAAAAACCGCTGATGGCCCTGCATTTTTTTAACGCCAGCGAAGGCATCGCCGTGGGCGCCTACGGATTGTTCCTGCGCACCAGCGACGGCGGTGAAAGCTGGCAAAAAGAAGTGCACGAGGGCTTCCTCAAAGAGGACGACTTGAGTTATCTCCAAGAGATCCGCGAGGACTCCGAGGAAGATTACCAGGCCGAGCTGGAAGCGGCACAGCCGCACCTTAACGCCCTGGCCGGCCAGGGCGACACCCTGCTTTTGGGGGGCGAGATGGGCCTGGTGGCCCTGTCTACCGACAAGGGCCAGCATTGGCAGCGCCTGGACACCGGCTACCCGGGGTCGTTTTTTGCCGTTAGCGTCCTCGACAGGGACAACTGGTTGGTTGGCGGGCTGCGTGGCCACCTGTTTCGCACCAGTGACGGCGGCGGCCATTGGACGGCGCTGCGTTTTGACAGCCAGGCCGCCATCAATGGCCTGGATGCAGGCACCGGAGGCAGCCTGCTGCTGACCGCCAATAACGGCAACCTCTACGAGAGTCACGACGGTTACCTGTTCCTGCCCAAGGCCCGCTCCCTCGGCAATGCCACCCTGGCCGCCGAGCCACAAGGGCAGGGCACCTGGGTGGCCTCCGACAAGGGCCTGCATTACCTGGACAATAACAATAAGGACGACAGATGAGCCTGAATCGACTGGTGGGCATTGGCGAAAAACTGGTGTTCCGGCACCGCCCGGCGGTACTGGTGATCTTCGGTCTGTTGACCCTGTTTTTCCTGTACATGATGACCCAGCTGCGTATGGACGCGGCCTTTACCAAGAACATTCCCCTGCAGCATCCCTATATGCAGACCTACCTCAAGCACCAGCAGAACTTCGGTGGCGCCAACTCCATCCTGATCGCGGTGCGGGACAAGAAAGGGGACATGTTCACCCCGACTTTCTTTAACGCCTTGAAAGGGGTCCACGACCAGCTGTTCTTTATTCCCGGTATCGACCGGGTCCAGGTCAAATCCCTCTACTCTCCCTCCACCCGCTTTACCGAAGTGGTGGAGGACGGCTTTGCCGGCGGCCCTGTTATTCCCGCCGATTTCGACGAGCACAACCCGGCGGCCATGGCCACCGTCAAGGCCAATATCGAAAAGGCCGGCATCATAGGCCGGTTGGTGTCGGAGGACTTTTCCTCGGCCATGGTCACCGCCCAGTTGCTGGACTTTGACCCCGAAACCGGCGAGAAGCTCGACACCATCGCCCTGGCCGAGCGCCTGGAAAAGGAAATTCGCCAGCAGTTCCAGAACGACGAAATAGACATCCACATCATCGGCTTTGCCAAGATGATCGGTGACGTGGCCGACGGCGCCAAGGACGTGGCGCTGTTCTTTGCCATCGCCATCGCCATTACTGCGGTGATGGTGTACCTGTTTAGCCATTCCTGGCTGCTGACCCTGCTGCCCTTGGCTTGTTCCTTTATTGCCGTGGTCTGGCAGCTGGGCCTGCTCACCGTCATCGGTTTTGGTATCGACCCCATGTCGATACTGGTGCCTTTCCTGGTGTTTGCCATCGGCGTGTCCCACGGGGTGCAGATGATCAATGCCGTCGGCAAGGAAGTGGCCGCCGGCGCCGACAGTAAAAGCGCCGCCATCAGCGCCTTTCGCCGGCTGCTGGTGCCCGGTGGGGTCGCTCTTCTATCCGACACCGTCGGTTTCCTGACCCTGCTGGCCATCGACATCGGCATTATTCGAGAGCTGGCCATCACCGCCTCCCTGGGGGTCGCGGTGATCATCCTCACCAACCTGGTGCTGCTGCCAGTGCTGCTGTCCTATGCCCGCTTTTCGCCCCGCTACCTGGCCAAGGTCAGCAAGCCGGGCGGGGAAGGGCTGTGGCGGGCTGTGGCCGGCTTTGTGCGCCCGGGCCGGGCGGCCCTGGTGTTGGTGGCAGCCGCTTTGCTGTTTGGATTCGGCCATTGGTATGGTGCCAAGATGCAGATTGGGGATCTTCATGCCGGTGCCCCGGCCCTGCATGAAGACAGCCGCTACAACCAGGACACCTTCACCATCACCGACAAGTTCGCCATCTCGGTGGACTGGATGTCGGTGATAGTGGAAAGCGAACCCCAGGCCTGTACCCGTATCGAGGATATGACCGCCATCGATCAGTTCCAATGGCGCATGGAAAACGTCGAAGGGGTGCAGTCGGCGGTGAGCCTGGCCTCGGTGGCCAAGACCATCAACGCCGGTTACAACGAGGGCAACCCCCGCTGGCGGGTGCTGCCCAACAACACCCAGGCCCTGGTGCAGTCCATCGCCCTGGTGCCCACCACCTCCGGGCTCTTGAACGGCAACTGCTCGGTGATGCCGGTGATGCTGTTCCTGGCCGACCACAAGGCCGAGACCCTGGCAAGGGTAGTGGCCGCCGCCAAGGCCTATGGCAGCGAACTGGGCCGGGACAGCCTGGACTTTAAATTGGCTTCCGGCCCGGCCGGGGTCATGGCCGCCACCAACGAAGCGGTGGCGGCAGCCCAGACTCCCATGCTGCTCTATGTCTATGGCGCCGTGATAGTGCTGTGCCTGATAAGCTTTCGCTCCATCAAAGCCACCATTGCCGTGGTGGTGCCCCTGTACCTGGTTTCCACCCTGGCCCAGGCATTGATGGTGCAGCTGCAAATAGGCCTGACCGTATCGACCCTGCCTGTGATCGCCCTTGGGGTAGGGATAGGGGTGGATTACGGCATCTATATCCTGTCCACCATGAGTGACCGACTGCGCCAGGGTGACCGGCTCTTTGATGCCTACCTGGCCGCCCTCAAGGAAAGGGGCAGCGCCGTGTTCTTCACCGGTGTCACCCTGGCCATAGGGGTTTCCACCTGGTTTTTCTCGGCGCTCAAGTTCCAAGTGGACATGGGAGTGCTACTGACGTTCATGTTTCTGGTCAACATGCTGGGGGCGATTATCGTATTACCCGCACTAATGGCAGTTTTGTATCCCAATAGAAGAGGCTGAGGTTGGGGGGCCTTGGCCCCCTGGCCCCCGCCATTGCTGCTGGTCGCACCAGTCTTGACGAAACAGGGATTTTCACCTTCCCCTCTCGCAACCTTGTTGTGAAAGGCATAAAATTGTGTCTGCTTTCAAGAGTCACGAGATTGACGCTTGCGTAAAGCAGCACTTTTTTCACTCACCACAACGGGGTAAGCGGTAATCCGCTACGCAGTACCTAAGGGAAGAGAGTCTCATGGCACTGATCGACGGTCACACGTCCGTACTGCTTGATAACGTCTGCAAATTAATAGAAACCAAAGTTCCTTCCGATCGCGCCCCGCTCATCACCGCCTTTGTCCAAAAAATCTACGGCACCATGTCCATAGACGATTTCCAGGGTCGCAACGACGCGGATCTCTATGGCGCGGCCTTGAGCCTGTGGAACGCCTTACAAAAGAAAAAGGCCGGCGAGAGCTATATTCGCGTCTTTAACCCGGAAGTGAGCCGTGATGGTTGGCAGTCAAGCCATACCATCATCGAGATCATCCACGACGACATGCCTTTCCTGGTGGACTCGGTGCGTATGGCACTGAGCCGTCATGGCATTACCTCCCACCTGATGCTGCACGTGCCCCTGGCCTTTAGCCGCGACAAGCACAACCAGGTCACCGGCCTTCGCCGCCTGTCCGAGCAGCAGAAAGGGGACAGGGCCGAAACCGCCTTCCTTATCGAGGTGGACAGCCAAACCGAACAGGCCGTCATGGACGCCCTGGCCGAAGAGCTGAGGGTGGTGCTGGCCGATGTGACCCTGGCGGTCACCGACTGGCAGCCCATGCAGGAGCGCCTGGACCAGGTGATAGCCCGCATCGAGCAAACCACCCTGCCGGTCCAAGAAGAAGAGCGCGCCGAAGTGGACGCCTTCTTGAAGTGGGTCAACGACCATAACTTCACCCTGATGGGCTACCGCTACTACGCCATTGCGCCGGTCAAGGGCGACTATGAGCTGCGCCCTGATATCGACTCCAGCCTGGGCCTGATGCGCGCTTCCAAGGAAGTGCACAAACGCAGCCTGTCGGCCCTGGGGGAGAGCGCCTGGGAAGAGGCCCTGAGCCCGCACCTTTTGGTGCTGACCAAGACCAACTCCAAGTCCCGGGTGCACAGGCCGGCCTACATCGACTACATCGGCGTTAAGCGTTTCGACGAAAACGGCAATGTATTGGGTGAAGACCGTTTCATCGGCCTGTACGCCTCCAGCGTCTACAACAATTCCGCCATGCAAATTCCGATGATCCGCAAGAAACTGCAACGGATCATGGAAAGCTCCGGCTTTGCCAAAGGCAGCCATGCGTACAAGGCCCTGCTCAATATCCTGGAAACCTATCCCCGGGACGAGCTTATCCAGGCCAAAGAAGATGAACTGGAGCAAGTGGGCCTTGGGGTCTTGCAGATGCAAGAGCGCGACAAGACCCGCCTTTTTGTGCGCAAGGACGTTTTCGGTCGCTATTACTCCTGCATGGTGTATGTGACCAAGGAGCGTTACAACACCCAGCTGCGTATCGCCACCCAGCGCATTCTGGCCCAGGCCCTGGGCTCTGCTGACGAAGTGGAGTTCACCACCTATTTCTCCGAATCAGTGCTGGCCCGCACCCATTACATAGTGCGAGTCAAAGACGCCGACAAAGATATCAATGTGAAAGAAATCGAAGCCAACCTCATCGAGGCCGCCCGTAGCTGGGAAGACAAGCTGGAAGCGGCACTGCTGTCCATCCACGGCGAGTCCACCGGCAAGAAACTGGCCCGCAAATACGTCCAGGCCTTCCCCCGTTCCTATAAGGAAGAGGTGCTGCCCAGCACTTCCGCCGTGGACATTGCCCAACTGGAAGCCCTGAACGACGACCATCAGCTGGGCATGTTGTTCTACCGCCCCCAGGAGTTCCGCAACCCGCGCCTGGTCAAACTGAAGCTGTTCCATAAGGACCAGCCCATTTACCTGTCCGACGTGATGCCGATGCTGGAAAACATGGGCCTTCGCATCATGGGCGAGCGCCCCTGCGAGGTGCATACCTCCGACGGCAAACAGTACTGGGTGCTGGACTTCTACATGGAGCACACCGGCAGCCAGGAGCTGAACCTCGAAGAAAGCCAGCACCGCTTCCAGGACGCCTTTGCCAAGGTGTGGAGCGGCGACTTCGAAGACGACGGCTTTAACAAACTGGTACTGGGTGCCGGCCTGAACGGCCGCGAAGTGGTTATTCTGCGCGCCTTTGCCAAGTACATGCGTCAGATTGGCTCTTCTTTCAGCCAGTCCTATATCGAAGAAACCCTGGTGCGCTATCCCCATATCGCCCAGATGCTGGTACAGCTCTTCAACAAGCGTTTCGATCCCAAGAAGCCGGCCGCCGAGAAGACCCTCGAGAAGCTGGTGCTGCAGATCAACGACGAGCTGGAGCAGGTGTCCAACCTGGACGACGATCGCATCATCCGCTCCTACGTGGAGCTGATCTGCGCCACCCTGCGTACCAACTTCTTCCAAAAGAGCAAGGAAGGGGGCGACAAGCCTTACATCTCCTTCAAGATGAAGCCGGACATGATCTCCGACATGCCGCTGCCCCTGCCGGCCTTCGAGATCTTCGTCTACAGCCCCCGCGTCGAGGGTGTGCACCTGCGTGGCGGCAAAGTGGCCCGTGGCGGCCTGCGTTGGTCCGACCGTCGCGAAGATTTCCGCACCGAAGTGCTGGGCCTGGTCAAAGCCCAGCAGGTGAAGAACACCGTTATCGTGCCGGTGGGTGCCAAAGGTGGCTTCGTCTGTAAAAAGCTGCCCACCAGCGGTGGCCGCGAAGCCTTCCTCAACGAAGGTAAAGAGTGCTACCGCACCTTTATCCGCGCCCTGCTCGACATCACCGACAACATCAAGGGCGGCGACATCGTTGCCCCGGTTGACGTGGTGCGCCACGACGAGGACGACCCCTACCTGGTAGTGGCGGCCGACAAGGGCACCGCCACCTTCTCCGACATAGCCAACGGCATTGCCGAAGAGTACGGCCACTGGCTGGGCGACGCCTTCGCCTCCGGCGGTTCTGTCGGTTACGACCACAAGAAGATGGGCATTACCGCCCGTGGCGCCTGGGAATCGGTCAAGCGCCATTTCCGCGAAATGGGCATCGACTGCCAGACCACCGACTTCACGGCGGCGGGCGTGGGTGACATGGCTGGCGACGTGTTCGGCAACGGCATGCTGCTGTCCAAGCACACCCGTCTGCTGGCGGCCTTCAACCACATGCACATCTTTATCGACCCGGATCCGGATGCGGCAGCCAGCTTCGAAGAGCGCCAGCGCCTCTTTGACCTGCCCACCAGCACCTGGGAAGACTACAACAAAGACCTCATCTCCGAGGGCGGTGGCATCTTCAGCCGCAGCCTCAAGGCCATCAAGCTGACCCCGCAGATGAAGCGCATGCTCGACACCAAGAAAGTCAGCATGACCCCCAGCGAGCTGATGAAAGCCATACTGCAGATGGAAGTGGATCTGCTGTGGAACGGCGGCATCGGTACCTACGTCAAGGCCAGCAGTGAAAGCAACGCCGAAGTAGGCGACCGTGCCAACGATGCGGTGCGCATCAACGGCGGTGAACTGCGCGCCAAGGTGGTGGGCGAGGGCGGTAACCTGGGTTGTACCCAGCGTGGCCGTATCGAATACGCCCTCAACGGTGGCCGCATCAATACCGACTTCGTGGACAACGTCGGCGGTGTTGACTGCTCCGATAACGAAGTGAACATCAAGATCCTGCTCAACGGCCTGGTCCAGAGCGGCGACATGACCCTCAAGCAGCGCGACAAGCTGCTCTATGAGATGACCGATGAAGTGGCCCGCATCGTGCTGGAAGACTGCTACGAGCAGACCCACTCCATCTCCATCACCGAACTCAAAGGCGGCAGTGCCCTTAAAGAGCAGATCCGCTTTATCCAAGAGCTGGAAAAAGCCGGCAAGCTGGACCGCGCCCTGGAGTTCCTGCCGTCCGAAGACGAGCTGGCCGAGCGCGCCGCCCAGGGCCGTGGCCTGACCCGTCCCGAGCTGTCGGTGCTGACCGCTTACGGCAAGATGGTCCTTAAAGAGATGTTCAACGTGGCAGAGATCACCGAAGATCCCTACCATTCCCGTCTCCTCAAGGCCAACTTCCCCCAGCCGCTGCAAGACAAGTTCAGCGATGCCATGGAAAGCCACCCGCTGCGCGGCGAGATCATCGCTACCCAGTTGGCCAACCGTATCACCAACGATATGGGCCTGAACTTCGTACACCGCATGATGGACGAGACCGGTGGCACAGTGGTGGACATCGCCCACAGCTATGCCATGGCCGCCGCCATCTTCAACCTGCGCCGCCTTTGGGGCGAAGTCACTGCCCTGGATAACCTGATCAGCGCCGATGTGCAGTCCGAACTGCTGTTCGAGCTGCGCCGCACCGTGCGCCGTGCCACCCGCTGGTTCCTGCGCCACCGTAACAAGGCCATGAGCATCGAAGAAGGCATCGCCTTCTACAAAGGCGCCATCGAGCCCATCAAAGGCAAGCTGCTGGACTTCATGGTGGAAGAGGAAGCCGACGGCATCCGCGCCGAAGCCGAGCGTCTGGTGGAAGCCGGTGTGCCCAAGGCCCTGGCCCTGGAAGTGGAGCAGCTGTCCAGCCTGTTCTGCGTCATGGACATCGCCGAAGTGGCCCAGCAGCAAGGCAAAGGCGTGGCCCTGGTGGCCAACAGCTACTACAAGCTGGGCGCCCGCCTTGGTCTGCACTGGTTCCTCGAGCAGATCATCAGCCAGCCGGTCAACAACCATTGGCAGGCCCTGGCCCGCGCCTCCTACCGCGAAGAGCTGGATTGGCATCAACGCCAGCTGACCGGTGCGGTATTGCTGGGTTGCGGCGACGACAGCTGCCCGGTGGACGACGTGGTGGACAGCTGGCTGGAAAGCTACGAGTCGGTACTGACCCGTTGGAACCAGATGCTGTCCGAGTTCCGCTCCAGCCAGACCCACGAGTTCGCCAAGTTCTCAGTGGCCCTGCGTGAACTGGGTATCCTTATCCATCACTGTCAGCCCGCCATCGTGGCCTAAGTTGTTGGTATAATGAAAAACCTCGGCCAGGCGCCGAGGTTTTTTTTGGAGGTGACATGTATTCCTTGCTCAAGCCCATATTGTTTCGGATGGACCCGGAGCGTTCCCACGATCTGACCCTGGGCCAGCTGGCCTGGTTGGGTAAAAGCCCCCTCAAGGGCCTGATCAGCCAGTCCATTGCCGACAAACCCGTTCAATGCATGGGCCTGACATTCAAAAACCCCCTGGGCCTGGCGGCAGGCCTGGACAAGAACGGCGCCTGTATCGATGCCTTTGCCGCTATGGGCTTTGGCTTTATCGAAGTGGGCACGGTGACGCCGCGCCCGCAGGCCGGCAACCCCAAGCCAAGGCTGTTCCGCCTGCCCGGCGCCGAGGCCATTATCAACCGTATGGGGTTTAACAACCTGGGTGTCGACAACCTGGTCAACAACGTCAAGGCGTCAAACTACAAGGGCATCCTTGGCATCAACATCGGCAAGAACAAAGACACGCCGGTAGAGCAGGGCACCGAGGACTACCTGATCTGCCTGGACAAGGTCTATGGCCACGCTTCCTACGTGACGGTAAACATCTCGTCCCCCAACACCCCCGGCCTTCGCAGCATGCAGTACGGCGAAGCCTTCGACGAGCTGTTGTCCTCGGTCAAGGCCCGCCAACAGCTCCTGGCCGACCAGCACGGTCGCTATGTGCCGGTGGTGGTGAAGATCGCCCCGGACATGAACCTTGAAGAGCTGCAATCTGTGGCCGATTGCCTGCGCCGCCACCGTATGGATGGGGTTATTGCTACCAACACCACCTTGTCCCGTGAAGGGGTAGAGCAGCTGGAACATGGCGATGAAGCTGGCGGTTTATCCGGCAAGCCGGTGCGCCAAAAGAGCACTGCGACAGTCCAGCACCTTAAATCCATGCTGGCAGGCGAACTGCCGATCATCGGGGTGGGTGGCATCGATTCTCAGGGATCTGCCCAGGAAAAGCTGGCTGCAGGTGCCGATCTGCTGCAGATCTACACCGGCTTTATCTACCAGGGGCCGGCCTTGATCAAAAGGATCGTGAACGGGATCGCTTGATCCTTGAACGATCCCAACTGGTCAAGAAAAAACCTTTAAATTTCAGGATCATGCTGTATACTTTTTAGCATCACCTCAGGGAGATGTAGCATGATTCTGGAACCGGCCCCCTTTTGGGCCTGGCATTATGAACAGCAAGAGGACCGACTGGCCATTGGGCTGGGCGGCGACCTGCTGTTTATGACGCCTTACGGCTCCAAATGGCTTATTCCCGATGCGCGTCTGGGTGGCTCTTTTGACCTGGACGATGCCAACTATTACGAATCGGTAATAGCGGCCCTGGAGCAAGTGGAGCTGTGGTCCGATCCGCAGCGGGTGCAAATTGCCCTCAACGCCTGCGCCATTCGCCGCTTTGCCAAGCCTTCCATGCCCAAGAGCTGGTTTTTTGCCGAGAACCCCCAGGAGCACCGCCTTGGTTGCGTGCCGGCGCTGGTGTCCTTGCAAACCGCCTTTGGCCGTGGCCAGTGCCTGGCCATCGAGTGCTTCGAGTCCAATTCTACCCTGTGCATGCTGCTGGACGGCCCCCTTGGCCTGTCGGACAGCCAGACCCTGGAATGCTTCCAGGTGGTCAAGGTGATGAACAATCGCCTCTGGCCCTCTCAGTGGCAGCAACAACTGGATCCGCTGCGCCGGGTCAGCTGACCCCCGGCAGGCCCCGCTTGCCACTGCTAGGCTAAGCAGTGGCAGGGAGGCCGCCTTTCCCCCTGCCAGACCCAGGCCACCCGGCCTTGATGGACAGCCTGTCAGGAGGACTTAGCCGTGACCCAATCCAAATGCCCCAATATCCTGGTCATCATGACCGACGAAGAACGTTTCCCACCCCCTTATGAAAATGCCGAGGCCAAAGCCTGGCGCCTCAAGCAGTGCCCTGGCCGTGAAGCCATAGCCCGCAACAGCATCCGCTGCCACAGCCATTACACCGGCGCCACCGCCTGCTCGCCGGCCAGGGCCACGCTCTTCACCGGCCAGTATCCGTCCCTGCACGGAGTTAGCCAGACGCCGGGCATGGGCAAGTCTTCCTTTGACCCGGCCATGTTCTGGCTGGATGCCGATACGTTGCCCACCATGGGCCACTGGTTCCAGGCCCTGGGCTACCAGACCTATTACCGGGGTAAATGGCATCTGTCGGACGAGGACTTGCTGGTGCCCGGTACCCGCACCGCCCTTTTGACCACCAATGACCATGGCGTACCTATCCCCGACAAGATGCGCAATTACCAGGCCGCCAACCGGCTCCAACCTTACGGCTGGGATGGCTGGATAGGCCCCGAGCCTCACGGCGCCCTGCAGGCCAACGACGGTACCAACCGCGACCCGGGCTTTGCCGAACAGGTTTGCCGCACCCTCGACGAGTTGGACGCCAAGGCCAGGGCAGGGGACGACCAGCCCTTTGTACTGGTGTCCAGCTTCGTCAATCCCCACGACATCGTCTTTTTCGACGTCAACTGGTTTGACGATTTTCGCCACCATGCCGGAGAAGGCGCCCTGCCCAAGGTGGATCCCGCTCCCACTGCCGGGGAAGATCTCAAAACCAAACCCAGCTGCCAGGCCGACTACGCCAGCCAGTATCCGCTGTTCTACCTGCCCCAGCCGGACATCGCCCGCTATCGCCAGTTCTACTATTGGCTCATTGCCGAAGTGGATCGCCATATCGAGAAGGTCTACCAGAAGTTGCAGCAGTGCAGCTTTTTCGAGGACACCATAGTGGTCTTTACCTCGGACCACGGGGAAATGCTGGGGGCCCATGGCGGCCTGCACCAGAAGTGGTACAACGCCTACGAAGAAACCCTCCATGTACCTTTCTACCTCTCTTACCCGGCTCGGCTAAAACCCGGCGAGCATCAGGGGCTGACCAGCCACCTGGACTTGCTGCCTACCCTGCTGGGCTTGGCAGGAACCGGGGAGAAGGAGCAGCAGGCCCTGGCCGAAAGCTTCAAGGCACGCTACACCGAAGCGGCGCCCCTGGTCGGCCAGGACTTGTCACCCTGGTTCAGAGACGGGGACGATGGCCAGCCTCGCACCCTCTATTTCATGTCCGACGACACGGTGGAAACCGGTGCCGACATGCGCGGTGCCCACAGTGACAAGCCCTATAAGCCGGTGACCCAGCCCAAGCATCTGGAAACCATCGTCACCAATGAGGTGGCTGGGGGGCGTTGGAAGTTTTCCCGTTACTTCGACAATCCCCGCTTCAGCCAGGGCCCGGGCAATGCCGACGGCCTCAAGGTGCCAAGCGGCGTGCCGGACCAGTTCGAATGCTACAACCTGGACGCCGACCCCCTTGAAGAGGTCAATCTGATGGCCGAGGTGCATCGCCACAAGCTGCCAGAGGACACCTTTGACCACTTGCGGCGGCTATTGGCGGAGCAACGGGCCAGCAAGAGGCGCCTGCCGCAAAACCTGAACCAGCAATGGGATGCGTTGTTGGCCTAACCCAACACCGACAGGGGCTTTTGCGCTTCTTTGGCCAGCCAGTTGGCCAGGGCCCTGACCAGGGGATCCTTGAGCCAACGCTGGTCACACAGGAAACGGAACACCAAGGGCGTCTGGATAGCAGGCCAATCCAGGCGCTTGACGCGACCGAGCTTAAGGTCATCGGCAGCCATGAAGTCGGGCACCAGGGCTATGCCCTGGCCGCACAGCGCCGCCTCATAGGCCAACAGGAAATGATGGTAGTGGCGCCGGGCCCTGCCACTGATGTCGATCCCGGTCTGTTCTGTGAACCTGACCCAGTCCGACGGCCCTTGGGGTTCCAGTACCTCCAGCAACGGCAGTTCTTCAGCCTCGACGGCAAGATGGCTGGCCTGAACCGCCCAAAGCCTTTCCCTATGCAGATCCTGGCTGTAGCAATGCCCGGGAACGGGGCCGAAGGTGATAAAGAGATCGGCCACATCGTCGCGGATAGGGGGCACCTCAGCGAGCATCTTCAGGCTCATCATCATGGCCGGGTACTGGCTTTCAAACTGGGGCAGGCGGGGAATAAGCCACTTGGTCGCAAAGGCCGAGGGCACCGCCAGACGCCATTGCTGGCGCTGCACCGGCTGATACTGGCTGGCAATCCAGGCCAGTTCCTTGAGGGGGCCCTGCACCTGCTGGTGCAGACGTTCTCCGTCTTCGGTCAGGACCCTGCGCCGCCCTTGGCGCAGGAAAAGTGGCCGCCCGGCCCACTGCTCGAGCAGCTTGAGCTGATGGCTGACGGCACTGGGGGTCAGGCTCAGGGCCTCGGCCGCCTGTTGGAAATGGCCAAGACGCACCACCGCCATGAAGATCTCAAGGGCCCGTAGCGGCATACCGTTCATTGTTGAGGTTTTCTCACCTAATGTCCTTAAACCTCAATATTAAACAACTATTGCCTTGGGTACAGTAGCGCCTCGTTATTGGAGGTGTGGATGAACCCTGTACTGGCGGCCTGGCTGTTGCTGTTGGCCGGAAACCTGTTTTCGGCCCTGTATGATTTGGTCCTCAAGTTGATTGACGGTGACCAGGGCCTGCTGCAATTCCTGTTTTGGCGCCACTTGCTGGCCCTGGGGTTACTGCTGCCTTGGACAGGGTTGGTCAAGGTACCGGCCAAAAAGGTGATGCAGGTTCACTTGGCCAGGGGCGTGGTTGCGCTGCTTGGGGCTCTGGCCGTTATTCAGGCCTTGCAAAGCCTGCCACTGGGCACCTTTATGGCACTTTTCTTGTCGGCGCCGGTACAGATGGTGATACTGGCAGCACTGTTTTTTGGCGAGCGCCCATCAAGGCCCCTGTGGATAGCCACCTTCCTGGGCCTGGCCGGGGTTTGCCTTATCGTCAGGCCCGGTAGCCTACATGCCGACGCTTGGCTGGGCTTTGCCAGCGGCACCGCCTTTGCCCTTGGCAGCCTGCTGCTGAAAAAACTGCCTGCCGATACCACCAGCAAAGACACGCTCTGGTGGCAGACCCTGCTGCCCTTACCGTTTTTAGCCCTGGGCGCCTGGTGGGAAGGCAAGGGCCCCAACCTTGAGCTGCTTTCCTTGGCCCTGTTGGCCAACCTGACGTTGTTGGTCTATCAGTGGACAGTGGTGGTGGCCTACCGCCGGGCCCCCGTGGCCCTGGTGGCCGGGGCCGAATACACTGGCCTGCTCTACAGCCTGCTGCTGGGATACTGGTGGTTTGCCGAGATACCCAACGCCTGGATGTTGGCAGGAGCGACCCTGATTGTGCTGCCCATGCTGTGGAGTCAGCTACGCCATCACCGCAGCCTTTGAGGTCTGGGGGGCCAAGGCGCTATAATCGCGGGCTAACTTGGTCAGGATCTTCCCATGTCTCAACTCTTTATTACCTGCGCACCGGCGATGGAAAACCTGCTGGTGGACGAACTGGCCAGCCTGGACATCGCTGCCAAGCCCGGCCATGGCGGTGTGCGCGCCGATGCGACCCTGCAAAATGCCTATCGCATCTGCCTGTGGTCGCGCCTGGCCAGCCGCGTGCTCTGGCCCTTGATTGAGGGGGAAGCCAAGGACGCCGACGATGTCTACAACCTGGCCGCCAAGGTTTTGTGGCCGTCCCTGTTTGACGTGGGCTGCCGCTTTGCCGTGGACTTCACCGGCTCCAACAGCGAAGTGCGCCACACCCAGTTTGGCGCCATGAAGATCAAGGATGCCGTGGTGGACGTGTTCCGCGAAGAGCGGGGCAAGCGCCCGGAAGTGGACCTCAAGGCCCCCGACATCCGCGTCCATGCCCACCTGGGCAAAAAAGGCCTGGCCATTTACCTGGACCTGGTCGGCCGGCCCCTGCACCAGCGCGGCTACCGTACCCAAGCCGGTGAAGCTCCCCTCAAAGAATCCCTGGCCGCCGCCATTCTCTATAAGATGGGCTGGCACAAAGACCCCAGCCTCGACTACCTGGTAGACCCCATGTGCGGTTCCGGTACCCTGGTGATTGAAGCGGCCCTTATTCGCGGCAAGAGGGCCCCCGGCCTGAAGCGCGACTTTGCCTTTGTGCACTGGAACCAGCATGACCCGGCCCTGTGGAACGCCGAAGTCAAAGCGGCCATCGACGCTGCCCAGCCCATCGACGCCAAGTTCTTCGGTTACGACAGCGACAAGCGGGTTATCGAAAAGGCCCGCAACAACGCCAAGACCGCCGGTGTTGGCCGGGCCCTGACCTTTGAAACCCAGCCCCTCAAAGAGCTGGGGGACAAGCCCGGCGAGCGCGGCCTTATCCTCTGTAACCCTCCCTACGGCGAACGCCTGGGGGACATGGCCGAGGTACTGTACCTTTACCGTGAATTGGGTGTAAAAGCCCGTAACTTCATGGGTTGGAAGCTTGGGGTTTACACCGGTAGCAGCGAAAGCCTGCGCCAGCTCAAGCTCCTCAAATCCAACCAGTGGCAGCTCAACAACGGCGCCATTGAAGCGGTGCTGGCCAGCTACGAGCTGGATGAGCGCCAGGGTGAGGCCAAGGCCGAGGTGGCCAATGTCGACCAGGCGGTGCTGACCGGCCCGGTGGAGGCCTACGCCAACCGCCTCAAGAAAAACATCAAGGCCCTGGAAAAATGGGCCAAGCGCGAGGGCATCGACGCCTATCGCCTCTATGATGCCGATCTGCCGGACTACAACGCCGCCGTCGACCGTTATGGCGACCGCATCGTTATCCAGGAATACGCGCCGCCCAAGAGCATCGAGCCGGAAAAGGCCGCCAGGCGCCTGCAGGACCTGATCGTGGCCACCGTGGCCATCACCGGGGTCAAGGCCGACAAAATCGCGGTCAAGACCCGGGCCCGGCAAAGTGGCAGCAACCAGTACGAGAAGCTGGAAAGCCGCCGCCAGCACTTCTGGGTGGAAGAATACGGGGTGCGTTGCCAGGTCAACCTCTTTGACTACCTGGACACCGGCCTTTTCCTTGACCACCGCCTGACCCGCAAGCGGGTAGGGGAGATGGCCCAGGGCAAACGCTTTTTGAACCTGTTTTGCTACACTGGCACCGCCACCTTGCATGCCGCCAAGGGCGGCGCCATGACCACCACCTCGGTGGACATGTCCCGCACCTACCTGGACTGGGCCGAGCAGAACCTGCGCGGCAACGGCTTTACCGGCCGTCAACACGAACTGGTGCAGGCCAATGTGCTGGACTGGCTCAACCGTTGCCAGCAAAAATTCGACCTGGTGTTTGTGGACCCGCCCACCTTCTCCAACTCCAAGCGTATGGAGGCAAGCTTTGACGTGCAGCGCGACCATGTGGAGCTGCTTGAGCACATCAGCCATGTGCTGGTGCCTGGCGCCGTGGTGATCTTTTCCAACAACAAGCGCCACTTCAAGATGGACAACGACGCCGTCCAGGCCATGGGCTTTAGCGTGGAAGACATCTCCAAGTCCACCCTGCCTGAAGACTACAAGCGTAACCCGCACATCCACGTGTGCTTTAAGCTGGTGTTTGCGCCTTGAGCCTGACACTCTTCCATACCCAAGGCTGTCACCTCTGTGAAGAGGCCCAGGCCTTGCTCGCCGCCTGCCAGGTGCAGGCGGCGCTGGTGGATATCGTCACCGACCCGCAGTTGGTGGCACGCTACGGGGAGCGGATCCCCGTATTGATGAATCATCAGGGCCAGGAATTGGGCTGGCCCTTCGACATGGAACTATTGAACGCATTCCTATGGCAGTCCTGACCCTTACCAACGCCTACCTGTCCTTCTCCGACGCGCCGCTGCTGGCCAACACCGGCTTTAGCCTGCAAGAAGGGGAGCGCCTTTGCCTGGTGGGCCGTAACGGCACCGGCAAGTCCACCCTGATGAAGATCATCAGCGGCGACATGAACCTGGATGACGGCACCTTGCAGTTCCACCAAGACGGTGGTGTGGCCAGGCTGTCCCAGGACCCGCCGCCCCGGGACGACATGACCAGCTACGCCTTTGTTGCCCAGGGCAGGGCGGAAGTGGGGCAGCTGGTGCTGGACTACCATGAACTGTCCGCCGCCCTGGCCCATGACAGCGACGATAAGCTGCTCAAGCGCCTGGCCGATCTGCAAAGCCAACTGGACGCCTGCAACGGCTGGCAGCTGGACACGCAAATTCAACGGGCCCTGCAACTGGCCGGGCTGACCGGCGAAGAGAAGCTCAACGCCCTGTCCGGCGGTTGGCTGCGCCGGGTGGCCCTGGCCCAGGCCCTGGCCGGCGACCCCAAGGTGTTGCTGCTGGACGAACCCACCAACCACCTGGATATCGACTCCATCCAGTGGCTTGAGCAGTTTTGCCGCAACTACAGCGGCGCCATCCTCTTTATCAGCCACGACCGTCAGTTTATCCGCCAGGTGGCCACCGGCATCCTCGACCTCGACCGTGGCCAGCTGACCCGCTATGACCTGAGCTACGACGCCTACCTGTACGCCAAAGCCGAAGATCTGCGGGTGGAAGCGGAACAAAACGCCCTTTTTGACAAGAAGCTGGCCCAGGAAGAAACCTGGATCCGCCAGGGCATCAAGGCCCGCCGCACCCGTAACGAAGGGCGGGTAAGGGCCCTTAAAGCCCTGCGCCAAACCCATGCCGAGCGCCGTAACGTTATCGGCAAGGCCCGTGGCCAGGTAGAAGAAGCCGACCGTTCCGGCAAGCTGGTCTTCGACGTCCAAGACCTTAGTTACAGCTACCAAAACAAACCCTTAGTCCAGCACCTGGACCTGGTGGTGCAAAGGGGCGACCGCCTGGCCCTGGTGGGTCCCAACGGCTGCGGTAAGACCACCCTTATCAAACTGCTGATGGGCTCTCTTGCCCCCGACAGCGGCCAGGTGCGCCAGGGTACCAACCTGGAAGTGGCCTATTTTGACCAGCACCGCGCCGTGCTCAACCCCGAGCTTTCCGCCGCCGAGCAGGTGGCTGAAGGCAAGCAGGAAGTGCACCTTGGCAGCAAGAGCCGCCATGTGCTGGGTTACCTGCAGGACTTCCTCTTTACCCCGGCTCGGGCCAGGGTGCCGGTCAAGGCCTTGTCCGGCGGCGAGCGCAACCGGCTGCTGTTGGCCAAGCTCTTTGCCAAGCCGTCCAACCTCCTGATCCTTGACGAACCAACCAACGATCTGGATATTGAGACCCTTGAATTGCTTGAGGAAATGCTGGCCGAATACCAGGGTACCCTGTTGCTGGTCAGCCACGACCGGGCCTTTATCGACCAAAGCGTCACCAGCGTGCTGTGGTTCAACGGGGCAGGGCAGGTAGAACAACATGCCGGGGGCTATCATGATGCCCTGGCCGCCCGCGCCCGCCAGGCAGTAGCACCGCCGCAAGCGGCCACCCCCAAGGATGAAAGCAAGAAGAACACCGACAAGCCCCGCAGCACCGCCAAGATGTCCTACAAGGACAAAAGGGAACTGGAAACGCTGCCCGGCCTGATTGAACAACTGGAAAATCAGATGGTCGAAGTGCAGAACCACATTAACCAGGCGGACTTTTTTACACGCCCCGTCAGCGAAACCCAGCCAGTACTGGACAAGTTGGCCGAACTGGAGCAGGCCCTGGAAACGGCCTTTGCCCGGTGGGAAGCATTGGACGCCCAACAATAAGCAGTGTGCAGGAAAACCGAATTCATGACTAAACGCCTTTTCTCCCTCTCCCTCGTGGCCCTGGCAACGACCCAGGCCCATGCCGCCACCAGCTATCGCCTGGAAGTGATCGACCAGCCGGTGGGGGCTTACCAGACCACGGGTACCACCATAGCGACAGACGGCACTATCGGCGGTGGTATTACCACCCGCCTTTCTGCCAAGACGGTTGACGAAGAGGTGGTCTATCACGACGAGCTGGGCCGCTACGATGACGAGACAGTCGGCGCCCTGTATAACGATATCGTTGACGAAACCACAGGTCGTTACCGTAGCCTTTCTACCAATGTGGCCTATATTGGCGAGCCAACGTTGACGCTGCTACCGGGTTTGGGGGCAGAAGATGAAGATCTTACTGTCGATACAGCCGTCAACGGCGAGAGCGAGGGTCTTTATTTCGGGTACTCCAGCGGCCCCTGGTCTACCGTGACCTTCACCAACAGCAGTGATGAAGAAGAAACCCACTACGTCAGAGATTTCACTACCCGAGGCTATGTCACGGACCTAACCCAGTCCCATGCCTTGATGCCTATCTACACCATTCCTACCACCAGCCGAGGTGATCAGGAAGTTCTCAATGCTGATGAGCACTTTGGCGGGGTCTCCCTGGCCAACGGTGGGGCTGGTCAGTGGGTAGTTGGTCAGAGCTCTATTGGCTTAGGTACTGGCGGGGAGTCAATCTATGAGAACTGTCAAGACGAAGACTCCATCATACCTATCCGTACTTGCCTGAGAAGTTTGAGCTATCAGTCAGAAGCGACGGCCTGGACTTTGGTCGACGGCGTTCCTTCTACGCCCAAGGCCATAGGCCTGCTGGCTGAACCTGAAGACGATGACGATCCGGCTAACTTTGCCTCCAGCGCCCAGGCGGTCAACATCCATGGCTTGGCTGTAGGGCAATCCGTGGTTAGGGACGGCAGATATCTGCGTAACGTCGCAACCTTATTCGATGTGAATGAAGGCAAAGCACTCAAAGCACTGACGGTGACGAACGATACCATCAGCAGCTCTATCGCTAATGATATCAACGATGACGGTATTGCCGTTGGCCGTGCTGTTTTCCCAAGCACCTATTCTACATCCAAGTTTTTTGTTTATAACACCAACGACGACACCATCACTTATCCCGCCTCCTTCTACGACAGCGCCAACTCCATTGCCTATGCCGTCAATAACAGCGGCCTGGTGGTGGGGGCTGCCGACTGGGAGCGGGTACCGCCCTCGTCCAGCCGCCGCCAGCATGCCTTTGTCTATGACTTGAACAACGACAGCTTCAAGGATCTTAACGATCTGCTGCAGTTCGACGGTTCACTGCTGACCCAGCGCTATGACGGCGACACCTGCGCCGCCCGTGAAGACTGGACCCTGGAGTACGCCAGGGATATTAACGATAACGGTGAAATCGTGGCTACTGCGGTGACCACCCTGCGTGACACCAGCGGCAACCTGGTGTTGGACGACGACGGAGCCACCCAGTACGTGCTGCGGGCCGTAAAACTGGTGCCTACCGACGAGGAGCCGGCCAGCTGCGTGACCGATCAAGACGAGCCCTATCAGCGTAAGGGCAGCGGCAGCATGGGCCTGCTGAGCTTGGGCTTGCTTGGCCTGCTTGGCTGGCGCCGACGCCGCTGACAAGAAAGCCGCACTGCAGTGCGGCTTTTTTTGTCAAAGAAAATTCAAAAAGAAGTCAACTGCTTGGATTTTGTCAACTGCTATATTTGTCGATCCGGTTTGATCACCCAGATGTCCTCACCTAAAGGTTGAAGTAACGGGGCCATGGCTTGCCCCGTTCTCAGCCATCATGTCGAAGAAGGATGTCTGTAATGAGAAGACAAAAACGTGACCGTCTGGAAAGGGCACAATCTCGTGGTTATCAAGCCGGGATTGGCGGGAAACCCAGAGAATCGTGCCCTTATCAAAACCTCGATGCCCGCAGCTACTGGTTCTCCGGTTGGCGAACGGCGGTAGAAGACAGAGTCATTAACGGCGTGTCCCTCAAGTAACGAAAAAGCCCTGCATCGCAGGGCTTTCTCTATTTTGGGGCCAGGCTTAGAAGCTGGAGGTGTCCTTGAACAGGCCAACCTTCAGATCCTGGGCGGTATAGATCACCCGGCCATCCACTTCCACCTGACCGTCGGCAATGCCCATCACCAGGGTGCGGTTGATCAGGCGCTTGATGTTGATGCGGTAGGTTACCTTCTTGGCGGTGGGCAGGATCTGGCCGGTAAATTTCACTTCACCTACCCCCAGGGCGCGGCCCTTGCCGGGGCCCCCTTGCCAACCGAGGAAAAAGCCCACCAGCTGCCACATGGCGTCCAGGCCCAGGCAACCCGGCATAACGGGGTCACCGGGGAAGTGGCACTGGAAGAACCACAGCTCAGGGTTGATATCCAGTTCGGCAACGATTTGCCCTTTACCGAACTCGCCCCCTTCCAGGTGGATGTGGCTAATACGGTCCATCATCAACATGTTGGGGGCAGGCAGTTGGCTGTTACCTGGCCCGAAAAGCTCTCCACGGGAGCAGGCCAGCAACTCTTCTCGACTGAAACTGTGTTTATCTGTCAGCACTCTGGTCTTCCTTCATATCGCGAACGGCGACAGGTTAGCGAACAACTGTACGCCAAACAACGCAGACCAGCGTGACAGTCAGTGTTTGCCAAAACCCAACCAGCCCCAGAAACGGCGGCTTAAGGTCATTATGGGCTCTTCCAGCTCCACCAAAGCGGCCAACCTGGCATGAATACGCCCGTACACTGAATCGTCCGGGTAGTTCCCATGGCGGTCAGGCTCACCGGCAGTGGCGTCCATCATCAGGGCCACGGCCTGGTCCACGTGTTCGACGCTCCACAGATGGAAACGTCCATCGGCGACGGCGGCGATCACCTCGTCGGACAGATTAAGTTGGCTAAGGTTCGCCAGAGGCAGTATCACCCCTTGCTCACCGTCCAATCCCCTGGCCTTACAGACCTCGAAGAAGCCTTCAATCTTGGCGTTCACCCCACCTATGGCCTGCACATTACCGAACTGGTCCACGGCGCCGGTAATGGCAATGCCTTGGCGCACCGGCAGCTCGGCCAGGGCCGACAGCAAGCAAAGCAGCTCGCCGGCGCTGGCTGAATCGCCGTCCACCTCATGGTAGGACTGCTCAAACACCAGGGACGCAGACAGGTGCATGGGTCCTTCTTGGGCAAAACGGCTGGCCAGGAAGGCGGTGAGGATCATTACCCCCTTGGCGTGGATGTTGCCGGCCAGCTCCGCCTTGCGTTCGATGTCGATGATGTCGCCGTCGCCATAGTGCACTGTAGCAGTGATACGTGACGGTTCTCCGAACTCGACGCTGCCCATGTCCAAAACCGTCAGGCCGTTGACCTGGCCGATGCGCCGGCCCTGGGTTTCAATCAGGATCTGGCCACGGGCCATGGAGTCACGGCTCAGCTGCCGGGCCAGGGCCTGGGCGTTTTCCCGGGCCGAGATGGCCTGTTGGATATCCGCCACTTCTATATTTTTGCCCTTGGCAAAAAAATGGGCCCGGGTCAGCAGCTCGTTGAACCTGTGGTGGGCCAGGGCGATGCGTTCCTGATCTTCCGACAAGCGGCAGCCGTGGCGCAGTAGGCAGGCCAGGGCTTCGGTGGTCGGCGCCTTGAGGCTGGCCTTTTGGCATTGGCGCAGCAGGTGGCCAGCAAGGTCGCTTGCCTGCGCCACCGGTACGAAGGGGCTCCATTCCACAAAGTAGGGAAAGAGCTGGGACAGGTCCCGGTCCTGGGTCAGCAGCTCCAGGTGGTCCTGGCGGTCACCGAAGAGCACCAGTTTCACATCCAGGGGCATGGGGTCTGGCATAAAGAGCGGATTGCCGGGCACCTGGCCCCGGTACTGGGTCCAGTGGATGCTCTGGGCAAAGAGCGACTCTTTGAGGCGGGTCCACAGCTCGGGATTTTCCAGAAGCTCTGCCGCGCTTAGCAGCAGGTAGCCACCGTTGGCGCTGTGCAAGTCACCGGGGCGCAGCAGGTGCTGGTTGGCAGAGACGGTGCCTTCCTGGGTCTCGAAGGTGATCTCTCCAAACAGCCCCACATCGGACAGGTCCCGGTTGTGGACTATAGGCACCTGGGCCGGGTCCTGGTGGTTAACCAGCAGGTTAAAGAGTACCGGGTGGGCAAAGTCTTCCCCGGCCGCCACCCTGGCCAGCAAGGTGGCCAGGTAGCCTGCCAGGCGCTTTTCCTGGGGCTGGCAGGCCACCAGGTCCTTTAAGGCCTGGTCGGTGTCCTTGTCCTCCAGTTTGGCCTGCAACAGCGCCGTGATGTCGCTGCAAAAGCGGTCGCCGCTGCCGGCCTTGAGGCGCAGGCACAGCGGGCGGCGCGGATCGTCCAGGTTCTCGGCGTAGCACCAATCCCACAGCTTGTGCCAACGGGAGCCCTCGGGTAACTGGCGGATCGCCGCCTTGAACATGGCAATGGTGTCCAGGTAGGGCGGGGCGCTCATAAAGATGTGCCCAAGGGGGCTTTGGTCACTGGAGGCTTGGGCCAGCTCGGTGACGCCGGCGTCCTGGCCGAGCAAAAAGCGCGAGCGGCACTCAAGCTCGGTCAGGGCCAAGCTGGGGCTGAGGCGGTCGGCGGCCAGGGGAGCCGGTGCGGTACTGGTGGTCTGATCCATCGAAAAGGTCAACTGAAGGTAAGTGTGCAAATCATAACATGGGCAGCCCGGCCCTGGTGTCGTTGGCCCCTGGTGCTGACATCAAAAGGTCATCTGGCTGACGCATTGGCCCCTTACAGTGGCGAGCCTTAAACCTTCAGGAAAACAACGATGAAAAGGACCTTCACCCTAGTGGCCCTGGCCACACTGGCGGCCTTGGCTGGCTGTAGCGATGACGGCGACAACGGCAGCAATGGCCTTAACAGCCTGGTCAACCAGACCCCCCTTGCCGCCGGCAACGACCAGTGCTGGCTGGGGGGCGTACAAATAGACAGTGGCCTGGACAGCAATGGCAACGGCGCCTTGGAGCCGGGGGAGGTTACCAGCACCTCCTATGTCTGCAACCCGGACAACTTTGCAACAAGCGGCGTGGCCCTGCCTTATTCGGTGATGCGCAACGATCTGGCCAACGCCGCCAGGCCGGGCTCCACCCTGGAGCTGCGTAACGGCGGTTACGGCTCCGACATGGACGCCGACCCGGCCAACCCCCTGCGCTTTTACGCCCTGACCGACCGGGGCCCCAATACCAGCTTCACCGGCAGCCTGGGGGCCGGCAAGATTTTCCCCACCCCGGACTACACGCCGCGCATCGGCCTTTTTGAGATCCAGCCCTCAGGCACGGTGCGCCAGGTAAGCACCCTGCTGCTAAAAGACCGCGCCGGTAATCCCATCAGCGGCCTGCCCAACAGCGCTGCACTGGGGGGCACCAATGAGATCCCCTACGACACCGACGGCAACCCCATACTGGTCGACCCAGCCCAGCCTTATGACGCCAGCACCAACCCCACCCGCACCGACGACTACGGCCTGGACGCCGAAGGCCTGGTGGCCATGAAGGACGGCAGCTTCTGGGTCAGCGACGAATACGGCCCGCACCTGGTGCACTTTGATGCCAGCGGCAAGGAAATCGGCCGCATCAACCCCTTCAGTGCCGACAGCCGCAACGACGTCAATTTGCCCGCCGAGTTTGCCCACCGCTGGGCCAACAGGGGCATGGAAGGGCTGACCGTCACCCCGGACCAGAAAACCCTGGTGGGGATCATGCAATCGAGCCTAGATAACCCCGGCAAAACCCGCACCGATCTCACCCGCATCGTCACCATCAACCTCGACACCGGTGCCACTGGCCAATACCTATATCGCCAGGAGAAACTGCAAAATTCCAACAGCGCCATCAAGGCCTTGAGTGCCAGCCGCTTTTTGGTGATTGAGCGGGACGGCGCCTTCTTAAAGGACAACCCCGGCGCCATGAAGCACATCTACGCCATCGACATCAGTGGCGCTACCAACCTTGAAAGCCTCGAAAACACCCAAGACCGGCTGCAAGACCCCGCCCTGGGCCTGACCCTTGGCGGCCAAACCCTGGAGCAACTGGTCAAAGACAACCTGGCCGGCAACGACAGCAGCGCCGGTTGGAACCTCCTGGCCAATGCCGGCATAGTGCCGGTGGCCAAGACCTTGTTGGTGGACATGGTGGCAGAGGTGGCTTATCCCCACGACAAGATGGAAGGGCTCTGGGTCATCGACAACAGCCGTATCGGCGTGCTGAACGACGACGACTTCGCCCTCTGGGCCGACGCCGCCGGCGCCCTTGAGCAAAAATACCTGGACCAGGCCCAGTCCCGCATCGACGGTAACACCCTCTATATCGTCAAGGACCTCAACCTAGGCCTTGAATAACCTCAACAGCCGGCACACCGCCGGCTTTTTCTTTGCCCCTTTTCTCCACCGCCGCGAAAACGCGGAATTTTTCACCTGGCCGAGCTAAGGCATTGCTTTCTACCATACTCATCATGTGATGAATTTGTAGGAGTACGCCGTGTCCGTCGCTGCAGGCCGCCCCAAAGGGGACTCTGACGCCAGGGCCAGGCTCATTGCCGCCGCCTTGCATTGCTTTAGCCATCAATCCTTCGCCAAGGTGTCTACCCGCCAGTTGGCCCGGGAAGCGGGGGTGGACGCCGCCCTTATCCGTTATTACTTCGGCAGCAAGCTGGGCCTGTTCGAACAGATGTTCCGAGAAACCTTGGCGCCGGTGCTGGCGCGTTTTCGCCAGCAGCCCAAACCCCAGTTTCCCCTGGATTTGGCCAGCCTGATGCAGACCTACTACAGCATCATGGTGCCCAACCCCGGCCTGCCCAGGCTGGTGCTGCGGGTCTTGCAGGAAGAAGAGGGCACGGCCCTGCACCAGGTGGTGATGGGGCTCTTTGGCGAGATCATGCAGCTGTCGCGCCAGTGGCTGACCCAGGCCCTGATGGCCTCGGGGCGACTGCGCCCCGACGTGGAGCCGCAGCTGGCCCAGTTCAGCTTTGCCAGCCTGATGGTCTTTCCCCTGATAGCGCCAACACCCCTGGTGCGGCTGTTCGGGGTGGACCTCAATCCCCAGGGACTCACCGATCTTATTGCCCACAATGTGCAGGTGATGGAAAAGGGCCTGCTGCTGCCCCAGGAGCGTGCCGGATGAAAGCTATGCTGAGTGTGCTGTTGCTGGCCCTGGCAGGCTGTAGCCAGGAGCCGGACGCCATTTACGGCACCGTCGAACGCGACCGCTTGACCCTGGTGGCCCCCGCCGCCGAACTGGTGGCCGAGGTGGCGGTGGCCGAAGGGGACAGGGTCCAGCCGGGGCAAGTGTTGCTGCGCCTTGACGACACCGCCGCCAAGGCCAGGCGGGACGCGGCCCAGGCCAGGTTGGCCCAAAGCCAGGCGGCCTTGGCAGAATTGGTCAAAGGGCCGCGCCAGGAAAACATCGACGAAGCCAAGGCTAGGGTGGCCGGGGCCCAGGCCAGCCTGTTGCAGGCCGAGCGCCAATGGCAGCGCACCCGGCGCCTGGTGGCCGACAAGGTGCTGACCGCCCAAGATCTCGACAGCGCCACCGCCGCCCGCGATGGCGCCAGGGCCAGCCTGGACTCGGCCCAGCAACAGCTGCTGGCCCTCAATAACGGTACCCGCGCCGAACAGCTGGCCCAGGGCCAGGCCCAGGTGGCGGCGGCCAGCGCCGAGCTGGCCCAGGCCGAAAAAGCCCTGGCAGACTTGACCCTGGTGGCCGCCCAGGCGGCCCTGGTGGATGTGCTGCCTTGGCGCAAAGGGGACAGGGTCAATGCCGGCAGCCAACTGGTGAGCCTGCTGGCCCTGGCAAGGCCCTATGTGCGGGCCTACTTGCCGGCCAGCAAGCTTAGCAAGCTTCAGGCCGGCAGCCAGGTTAAGCTCCGGATCGACGGCAGCGAAGGGCTGCTGGACGGCACGGTGCGGCGCATTCGCGGGGAACCGGCCTTTACCCCTTATTACGCCCTTAACGAGCGTGACCGCAGCCGCCTGATGTACCTGACCGACATCGACCTTGGGCCACAGGGGGCAGATCTTGCCACCGGCCTTAGCCTGGAAGTGGTGCTGCCATGACCGACCTTGCCATCCACACCCAGGGCATGACCCGCCGCTTTGGCAGCCTGGTGGCTGTCGACCAGCTGGACTTGGCCATTCCCAAGGGCAGCATCTACGGCTTCCTCGGCCCCAACGGCTGCGGCAAGTCCACCTCCATCCGCATGCTCACCGGACTGCTGCGCCCCAGCAGCGGCCAAATCCAGGTGCTGGGCCAGCCCCTGGCCGGAAACGAAGAGCCCCTGCGCCGCCGCATGGGCTACATGACCCAGAAGTTCTCCCTCTACGACAATCTCAGCGTCGACGAAAACCTGGCCTTTGTGGCGCGGATCTATGGCCTGGCCGGCCAAAGGGCCAAGCGCCGCATCGACGAACTGCTGGGGCTTTATGAACTGGCCGGCCAGCGCCGCCAGATGGCCGGCTCCATGAGCGGCGGCCAAAAGCAGCGCCTGGCCCTGGCCGCCGTCACCCTGCACAGCCCGGAGCTGTTGTTCCTGGACGAACCCACTTCGGCGGTGGACCCGCAAAACCGCCGGGAATTTTGGGAAAGGCTGTTCGACCTCTGTGCCCAGGGCACCACCATACTGGTGTCCACCCATTACATGGACGAGGCGGAGCGCTGCCATGGCCTGGCGATCATGGAAAAGGGCCAGAAAAAGGCCGACGGCGCCCCGGGCCAGCTGATGGCGGCCATGGGCGCCAGGGTGGTGGAAGTGGCAGGGGAAGGGCTAAGGCAGTTAAAGCAGCAACTGCAAGAGTTGCCCCAGGTGCTGTCGGCGGCCCAAATCGGCAGCCGGCTCAGGGTGCTGGTCAGCCAGGACATCGGCGACCCTTTGGCCTGGCTCAAGCCCAGGGTAGGGCAGCGAACCCTGGCCGAAGTCAGGCCCAGCCTGGAAGACGTCTTTGTCACCAGCACCGGAGGCCGCCATGTGGCTTAGGATAGGCGCCATCCTTATCAAGGAGCTCAAGCAGCTGGCCAGGGACAGGCTCACCTTCGGCATGATAGTGATGATCCCCCTGGTGCAGCTGATGCTGTTTGGCTATGCCATCAACACCGACGTGCGCCACCTGCCGGCCGGGCTGGTGGACATGAGCCAGACCAGCTACAGCCGCGCCCTGGTCCAGGCGGTGGAGGCCACCCAGGTGGTGGACTTTGACAAACGCTATTACAGTGCCACCGAGGCCGAAGCCGCCCTGACCCGAGGCGACATCAAGGCTGTGCTGTATCTGCCTGCCGATTTTGGCCAGCGGCTATTACAGTACCAGCAACAGAGCACCGCTTTTTCAAGGCCCCTTGGCCAGTGGCTGGTGGACGGCTCCGACACCCTGGTGGCCTCCGCCATCAAGGCCCTTCGGCAGATGCCACTGGAGGAAGTCACAGGGCAGGCGGCTACCAGGCCCGCCCCCAGCCTGGAGCTGGTGCAGTACTTCAACCCCGAGCAGCGCACCGTGGTCAACATAGTGCCGGGGCTGTTGGGGGTGATCCTTACCATGACCATGGTGCTCTTTACCTCCGCCGCCATAGTGCGGGAGCGGGAACAGGGCAATATGGAGTTTTTGATCACCACCCCGGTCAGGCCCCTTGAGCTGATGCTGGGTAAGATCGCCCCCTATATCCTGGTGGGCTTTATCCAGGTGGCCATTATCCTCGGCACCGGCCATTGGCTGTTCGGGGTGCCGGTCAGGGGCGGCCTGGACTCCCTGGCCCTGGCTTCCTTGCTGTTTATCTTCGCCAGCCTGACCCTGGGCCTGGTGATCTCAACCCTGGCCAAAACCCAGCTGCAGGCCATGCAGATGACCGTCTTTGTGCTGCTGCCTTCCATCCTGCTGTCGGGTTTCATGTTCCCCTATGAAGCCATGCCCAAGGCCGCCCAGTGGATAGCCGAAGGCCTGCCCGCCACCCATTACATGCGCATGGTCCGGGCTGTGGTGCTGCGAGACGCCGAGGTCAGCCAGCTGCACGGTGACGCCCTATGGCTGCTGGGCTTTACCGCCCTTGGCCTGATGGTGGCCACCTTGAAGTTCCGAAAGCGCCTGGATTAACAGCAAAAACAAAAACTTATCAGCGGCTTTCGGGCCGCGCCCCAAAGGCGATGGTGAAAAGCCTTTCCTGGGTCCCGTATTTATATTTATCATAACGACCGTTTTGTTAATTTGGTCGGGAGCCTGATGCGCCTCCTGGCAGTAGCACGGAGACTCCCATGGGGAACCATTCACGCCTGTTTACCGCTTTGCCGCTGGCCCTGGTGCTGGTCGCCTGTGGCCAGCCAGAGGCCGAGCCACCCGCGCCTGTGGTGCGGCCGGTCAAAACCTTCACCCTGGGGGAGCAGGGCCAGGGGCCCATCCTCACCTTTCCCGGCAGCGTGTCGGCGGTGAAGCAGTCACAACTGGCCTTTGAAGTGCCGGGCAGGGTAGTGCAGCTGGCCATTACCGAAGGGCAAAGGGTCAAGGCCGGCGCCTTGCTGGCCCGCCTCGACCCCAGGGACTACCAGGCCCAGCGGGACAGGGCCCTGGCCGAGCGGGACGCCGCCAAGAGCGACTTTGACCGTTACCAGAAAGCCTTTGCCGCCAAGGCCATTACGCCCCAGCAACTGGACAGCGCCAAGCGTGCCCTCGAGGTAACCGAAGCCGGCCTGCGCCAGGCCGAAAAGGCCTTGGAAGACACCCAGCTGCGGGCCCCTTTTGCCGGCCGAGTGGCTCGCAAACTGGTGGAAGACTTTGCCAACGTGCAGGCCAAGCAGCCGGTACTGCTGGTGCAAAGCGACAATGAGCTGGAAATGCGGGTGGCGGTGCCGGAAAGCGATTGGATAAAGGAAAGCCCCCTGGATTCGGCCGACCAGGCCGCCGCCCGCCAAGGGATAAGCGTGGTGCTGAGCGCCTTGCCGGATAAGCCGATCCCGGCCAGGCTGTCGGCCTTTAGCACTGTGGCCGACCCGGTCACCCGCACCTTTATGGTCAAGGTGCGCTTTACGCCCCCTAAGAGTCTCGCCATCAGCCCCGGAATGACCGGCCACGTGGCCTACCATGCCCCGGCGGCCCAACAGGGCCAGGGCTTTTGGGTACCGGCCAACGCCGTGGTCGCCGGCCCCGAGGGTAACCCCTATGTCTGGTGCATAGATAAAGGCCTGGCCCATCGCTGCCCGGTGACCTTGGGTGAGCCCAGCGGCGACCGCCTAAGGGTGCTCAGCGGCCTGGCCACCGGCCAGCGTATCGCCATTTCCGGTATCCACAGCCTCAGTGAAGGCACGGCGGTCCGCCCCTTGGAGAGCCGCCCATGAACATCGCCACTTGGTCCATCAATAACAGGGTGGTCACCCTGGTACTGACCCTGGTCATGCTGGTGGCGGGGCTGCTGGTCTACAACAAGATGAGCCGCCTGGAAGACCCGGAATTTACCATCAAGGACGCCCTGGTGATCACCCCCTACGGCGGCGCCTCGGCCCAGGAGGTGGAGCAAGAGGTCACCGAAAAGCTGGAAAAGGCCGTCCAGCAACTGGGGGAGCTGCACAGGGTTACCTCCAAGTCCGAGCGGGGCCTGTCTACCCTGACCGTTACCATCAAGGACAGTTACGGCAAAGACAGCCTGCCCCAGGTCTGGGACAAGCTGCGCAGCAAGATCCGTGACGCCCAGGGGCAATTGCCCCCCGGTGCTGGCCCGTCAATGGTGCTGGACGATTACGGTGACGTTTACAGTATTTTCATGGTGGTCACCGGTGATGGCTTTAGCTACGCCGAACTCAAAGGCTATGTGGACGCCCTGCAAAAGGAGCTGCTGCTGGTCAAGGACGTGGGCAAGGTCAGCACCTTTGGCGAGCGCCAGGAAGCCCTCTTTGTGGAGTTCAACCGTGACCGCTTGTCGCAACTGGGCATAGCCCCGGCAAGCCTGCTTGATGCCTTGAACCAAAAAGGTCTGGCCGCCGACGCCGGCCGGGCCAGGGTAGGGGACGCCTTCGTGACCCTGACCCCCTCCGGCGCCCTGCAGTCGGTGGCGGACGTGGCCTCTTTGCTGGTTAGCGGCAGCGACGGCCGCCAGTTTTTGCTGCGCGACGTCGCCACGGTACGGCGCGGCTATGTGGAGCCGTCCAGCGCCGAGATCCGCTTTGACGGCAAGAGCGGCATTGGCCTGGGTATCGCCACCCAGCCCGGCGGCAACGTGGTGACCATGGGCCAGGCGGTCATGGCCCGCCTCCATGAACTGGAAAGCGAACGGCCCCTTGGCATCGAGTTTGGCATGGTATCCTTGCAATCGGAGGCGGTTACCCAAGCCATTGCCGGATTTGTCAGCAGCCTGGTCGAGGCGGTGGTTATTGTGGTGGCGGTGCTGCTGCTATTTATGGGGATGCGCAGCGGCCTGCTTATCGGCTTTGTGCTGGTGCTGACCATAGCCGGCTCCTTCTTGTTTCTTGACCCCATGGGGGTGGCCCTGGAACGGGTGTCCCTGGGCGCCCTTATCATTGCCCTTGGCATGCTGGTGGACAACGCCATAGTGGTGGTGGACGGGGTGCTGGTGCGGATGCAAAAAGGGGAAAGTGCCGAACAGGCCGCCGCCACCGTGGTCAAGCAGTCGGCCTGGCCGCTGCTGGGGGCCACCTTGATAGCCATCCTGGCCTTTGCCGCCATCGGCACTTCCAACGACGACACCGGCGAGTATTGCCGCTCCCTGTTCCAAGTGGTGATGGTGTCACTGCTGCTGAGCTGGGTGACGGCAGTCACGGTGACGCCGCTGCTGTGCGTGATGTTCCTAAAAGCCCCCAAAGGCGACGCGGGCGATCCCTACCAGGGCGCCTTTTATCAAGGTTACCGGGGCCTGCTGCGCCGCTGCATCCGCCACCGCTACCTTAGCTGCGCCACCGTCGGCGGCCTCTTTGCCATCGCCGTTTGGGGTTTTAGCTTTGTGGAGCAGAGCTTTTTCCCAAGCGCCACCCGGCCCCAGTTTATGGTGGACTATTGGTTGCCCCAAGGCACCCACATCGACAAAACCCGCGAAGACGCCGGCCAGATAGAACAATACCTGCTGGCCCAGCCCGGTGTTACCCATGTGTCCAGCACCCTGGGTGAAGGGCCGCTGAGGTTCCTGCTGACCTTCCAGCCCCAGCAACCCAACAGCGCCTACGGCCAGTTCCTGGTGAGCGTGGACGATCATCAAAAGATTGCCGGGCTCTTGCCCAAGGTGGAGGAGGACCTGACCCGCCGCTTCCCCGATGCCCTGGTCTTTGCCTCGCCTTTTGAGCTGGGCACCGGGGTGTCCGGCAAGGTGCAGGCGCGCCTGAGCGGCCCCGACAGCCACGAGCTTCGCCGCCTGGCCGACCAGGTGCAGGACATTTTCCAGCAAGACCCGGACGCCAAGGCGGTGCGCAGCGACTGGCGTCAGAAGGTCAAAGTGGTGCGGGCCAACCTGGCCGAAGAGCAGGCCAACCTCAACGGCATTACCAGGCCCATGGTGGCCCAGGCCATGCAGGAAGGTTTTCAGGGGGTAACGGCGGGCATCTACCGGGAACAGGATCTGCTGCTGCCGATCATGGTGCGGGCCGACCAACATGCCCGCCACAACATCGACAGCCTGGCCAACTTGCAGATCTGGAGCCCGGTGGCCCAGCAGATGATACCGCTGCGCCAGGTGGTGCCGTCTTTTGACACCGTCTTTGAAGACGAGCTGATTTTGCGCCGCGACCGCAAACCCACCATCACGGTGCTGGCCGACCCCAAAACCGGCAGCGCCAGCGCGCTGCTGGCCAGGGTCAAACCCCAGGTAGAGGCCATAGCGCTGCCCGCCGGCTACAGCCTGGCCTGGGGCGGCGAGTATGAGGCGGCCCAAAAGGCCGAAGCGGGCCTGGCCGGCACCATTCCCACCTTTGTGGTGGCGATGATCCTTATCACCATAATGATGTTCAATTCCCTGCGCCAGCCCCTGGTGATCTGGCTGTGCGTGCCTTTGGCAGTGATTGGCGTCACCGCCGGCCTGCTGGCCACCGGCCAACCCTTCGGCTTTATGGCCTTGCTGGGCTTTTTAAGCCTGATGGGCATGCTCATCAAGAACGCCATAGTGCTGGTGGACCAGATCAATCTCGAGCAGCAGGAAGGCAAAGGGCTTTATAACGCCATCCTGGACTCGGGAGTGAGCCGCTTGCGGCCGGTGGCCATGGCCGCCCTGACCACGGCCCTTGGCATGATCCCACTGATCTTTGACGTCTTTTTCGCGTCCATGGCCACCACCATTATCGGCGGCCTATTGTTCGCAACCTTGCTGACCATGGTGGTGTTGCCGGTGTTTTACGCCATTGCCTACCAGGCGCCGGTAGAGGAGGGTGGCCATGGGGCCAAAGGCTAGCCGCTCAGGGCTTGAGCAGGGCAATGGCGGCCGCGGTCAGGGCCCGCAGGCGCTCGGGGTCAAAACGCTTGGGATCGGTGGCCATCAGCATCACCAGGCCGTCACCCATGGCGCTGAACTGATCGGCCAGCAGGCTAGCCTCAATATCCTTGCGCACCACTCCTTCTTGCTGGCCACGGGCCAGCAAGGCGGTAAAGGCGTCAAGGAAATGGTGGGTCCATTGTTGCACCAGGGACGCAAAGGCCGGTTCCTGGGGAGCGTAGGCCAGCAGCTGCACTATCACCCGCCAAAGATCAGGGGAATGGTCGTAGTTCCAGGTCAGCCAGTTGCTTGCCAGGGCGTCCAGGTCTACCGGGGCGTCATCCGGCATCTGAATAAGGTGGTCGTACTGGGCATACAGATCATTGGCCAAGGCCGCCAGCAGCTCTTCCTTGTTGGCAAAGTAATAGGTGACGGTGCCGGTAGTGCCCCCCATCTGGGCGGCCACCTTGCGAAGGGAGACGCTGGCGTAGCCTTCTTCGGCAATCACGGTAAAAGCCGCTGCCAATACCGCCTTCTTGCGGGCCTCATGGTCGCCCTGGGGGCGGCCACGGCGGGCCTTGGGCGCAGCAGGGGTTTTGCTTGCTGTGGTCATTCGCTGGGTATCCGTTTATTGCCAAAGGGCCGGCCGGCCTTGGGATTTTACAAAAGGAGTTGGCACCGTGAATAGCCAAGGTTACCAGTATCAGCCGGTGCTTTGCACCGGCCCGGTGGTTGAACAGGCTGTTGCGCCGCCCCGGTGGCCAAGCCTGGTGGCGGCGCCAGGGCAGGGGATCTATACCCCCAAAGGGCCCTTGCCGGCCCTTAGCCATTGCCCTTGCCAGCCCAGCCTTAAACAGCTGGGCCTGGGCACCTTGGCCTTGGCCGGTTCCAGGGACGATAAACTACGCCTTATCCGCCGGGCCTATAGCCTGGGGGTGCGTTATTTCGAAACCGCCGAAGCCGAGGGGCCATTTCACCAGGAAGTGCTGCTGGGGGAAGCCCTGGCCAAGGTCAGGCAGCGGGTCCATATCGCCACCAAATTTGGCTATCGCATCCGCCAGGACGGCAGCCTGGCCGGGCCCGACAGCGGCCCGGACCATATCCAGGGGGTGGTGGAAGCCTCCTTGACCCGCCTGGGCATCAACCGCCTGGACCTTTTGTACCAAGAGCAGCAGGACCCCAAAGTCCCCATGGAAAAGGTGGCGGGCGCCGTCGCCGACCTGGTGCAGGCCGGCAAGGTAGCGGCCTTTGGCCTTTGCGCCCCCAGCCTTGACCAGCTGCGCCGCACCCAGGCGGTACTGAAGGTATCGGCGGTGCAATGGCAGCTGGGCCACAGCGCCGACGTGGTGCTGGACCCACGGCTGTTGGCCTTGTGCCAAACCTTGGGGATCGCCTTGGTGTTTAAAGGCCGCGCCGCCGTGCTGGCCGCTTTTCTTGCCAAGGCAGCGCCGACACTGGCCGGGGCCAAAGTGTTACCGGTACTGGACGCCGGCTACCAGCAAGAGCTGGGCTTGTTCCCGGGAAGGATGGACAACAGCGGCGCCGAGGCGGAACCTGGCGCCATAGAGGAAAGCACCGCTTCGCCATCAGGTCCGTGATACCAAACAAGAGAAAAGGCAGGGGAAGCCTGAGTAGCCAAAGGAAAGGTGCGGGTCTAAGGTCTCGGGTTTACCCATATCGCATTTAACATAATATACATTATGCGCAGTTATGTATATTCCTCACTGTGGGGCTTCGGGGCTTCCTAAGCTACAGGGAGAACCAAACGCACACTACCCTGTTAGAGTGTGAAGAAGTATTATGGCCCTATTACTTAACGGAGCTATAACTCTATGATTCCTGAGCCTATTATTTTGTCATTTCCTAGCGAACAATCATCTATGTTCGATTATTTATATCAATTTTGCACGGGAGTTTTTCCTCTTATCATTTCTGTTTTTGCCATTCATATATCAAGGAAGCAAGTTTACCTGAGCCAACTTCCTTACAAGGCTAATCTATATCCATGCTTGATAACTGCTATTAACATCGGCACTTCGAATGATAAAGGTCGTGTCTCAGAATTAACTCAACTACAAATAGAGGCACATAAATCATCATTTTTCTTTAATGATGAATCGGTAAGAAAGTATGTTGATAACGTTTTCATTGATGTGCGAGAAAAATTTAATTTAGATGAAATTAAATCATCGGACTTATACTCTCAAATGAGTCCAGATGAAAAGACAAAAATTTATAAAGACTGCGTAGAGATTGAGTTAAGGTTACTCGGCTACTCTGGTGGTGTTCATGACTTTTTATCTGAGAAAATGATGCGAAAGTTTAATTTCAGTTTTCCATTTATTAAAAAGCCGAAATAATTGGCTTTTTAATTTGGAAGAACAAGTGTGAATTCATCCACACCCTCGGTCTTCTTATATATAGAGAACCGGTCGTCTACGTTAAGATTGAACCAAAGCATGTTGTAAAGTTCAGTTTCATACGAGTCCTTATTTCCATTTGACTCTTCTTTATCTGAAAGTGCTATCTTTCTATATTCCGTTTCAACTGTTAACTCAGTGCCTGAAATAGCTTTCCCTCCTATTAGCTCCAGCATTTCTTTTAGACTATCGGATATGGAGTCATCCTGTTTTTTGAACTTTATCTCAACTCTATATAGCATCTACCCACCCTATTTTTTCAATTTCACCAATAGCTTACATGGCACATACCTAGCATGCAAATTAGTCTTTTCTAATAATTGAAATAACAGTTGACTGATTCACATTTAATGTGTCAGCCATCTGATATAAATAGAAAAAATAAATTTTACTTTTTCCAACTCGGAACTAATACGAGTCCTTGTCCATCCTCAGTTGGTTCTCCTTTATCTCGACTGTTTATGTGTGCAAATGCCGATAAATCACGTTATCGGCACCAATGTAGAGTGCCATTTATCGTCCAAAACCGCTTAGACTCGGATACCAAAAACGGTGATCGGGTTTCTTTTATGGCGGGGCCGTGATGGGTGCAGGCAAACAAGAACCGCCGTCACCACAGCCGCAGCCTTATTCGCTACGACTGCGCCCTATACAGCGCAATGAAGTACCGTCTTCTAAGGCACTTATGCCATCAGTCCCCTACTCCTTGCAGCCGATCCAGGGCCTTGTGTTGGGCGCTTTGGTGGCGCTCTTCGGTGCGGGTAT